>JBOHRM010000452.1:0-10017 GCA_050732715.1 Longimicrobiales bacterium | reverse complement strand
GGCGTACCCAGAGGTACGCCGCAGGGAGCGCAACGCAGCCAGCGGGCTTCGCAGCCGGCCGAATGTAGCAATTATTTCGTGACGGGCCCTTATCTTGTCCGATCGACTCATTGGCGTAAAGTAACCCGTCCACACGCGCGATGGCAGAACCGACGGATATGGCAAAGATCGAAAGGGTGGGAGCGGTCGACACTCGGGTGGCCCGGCGATTCGGCGCGCCGATCTCGCGCCGGCTCGTCGCGCGGCCACGGAACAGGAGATGCATGGTTCGAGAGGCGTGGAGGCCGGCGCGGATGCCGGAGAACTTGCGTGGCGTGGGCCCGGAAAAGGAGCCACGGTATGAGTGTGGTGAGAATGGCCTTCGTGCTGGTTGTACTGGCACTGCTGCATCCTGGGTTTGCGCTGCTCACGGTCGGAGTGGGGACGCTGGTGACCGCGCTGCGCGTCGTGGCCGAATGGAGTACGGAGGACGAACGACTCGTCAGCACAGTGGACGTGGCGCCCGAGCGCAGCTCGCCGCCGCACAGCTGAACGGCGCGGCCGCCGGCCGGACGCGGCGGCCGACGTTCGTTCTGGCAACGTGACGGGCCCGCGCGAAACCTACGAGTCGAGGCGGGCCCGTTACGCGGCGGAGCTCGACCGCGAGCGCGTGCGTTCGCGTCGCCTCTCACAGCTGCGCCTCGCCGCGTTCCTCGTTATGATCGGCGCCGGCGTGTGGGCGGAGCTGTGGCCGGCCACGATCCCGCTCGTGCTCGCGGCCGCCGCGCTCGTCGCGTTCGTCGCGCTCATCATCGTGCACGCGCGCGTGCGGCGCCGGCAGGAGTGGACGGCCTCGCTCGAGGCGCTGAACGCCGTAGGCATGAACCGCCTCGCGCGCAACTGGAGCGCACTGCCGCGGTTCCGCCCGGAACCGTCGATACGGACGACGAATGCGACGATCGACGCGGCGGCCGACCTCGACGTATTCGGCCAGCCCGCGCTCGGGCAGCTGCTCGGGCCGGCGAACACGCCGGCGGGCCGTGCCACGCTCGGCAGCTGGCTGCTCTCCGCCCCGCGGCCGGCGGTGATCCGAGAAAGGCAGTCCGCGATTCGCGAGCTCGCGCCACAGATCGACCTGCGTGATACGCTCGCCGCGCACGGCCGGCGTGCGGGCGAAGTCGGCGCCGAGCAGCTGCGGCCGTTCATCGAGTGGGCGGAGGAACCGCCGCTCATGACCGCGCACCCGCTTTGGCTGTGGCTCGCGCGGCTGATCCCGGTCGCGACGCTCGCGACGATCGTGCTCGACATCGCCGGCGTCGGCCCGCCCCGGCTCTGGCTGCCTTGCCTGCTCGCCGCCGCGGCCCTCTCGTTCGGTCCGGGCCGGACCATCCACGCCACGTTCAAGCGGGCATTCAGCCGCGTCGACATGTTTCACGGCTACCCCGAGGTGCTCGGCGTCATCGCGGCCGCTCGCCTGCGATCGCCGCTGCTCGCGCGGCTCCAGACCGAGATGAGCGCGGACGGCGTATCGGCGGCGCGCCAGATGGCTCGGCTCGGGCGGCTGATGCATCTGGCAGACCTCCGCTATTCAGGGATGCTCTACGTCCCCGTGCAGCTGCTCCTGCTCTGGGATTTTCACGTGATGGCGCGCATCGATGCATGGCGCCGTGTCGCGGGCGCACACGTTCGACGCTGGTTCCAGGCGATCGGCGAGGTCGAAGCGTTGAGCGCGCTCGCAACGTTGCAGCACGATCACCCCGAGTGGCCGTTCCCCGAGCTGACCGATGGCGACGACGCCGTGCTCGACGCGCAACGGCTCGGGCATCCAATGCTCCCGCCCGAAACGCGCATCGACAACGACGTACGCGTCGGTCCGCCGGGCACGTTCTTGCTCGTGACCGGCTCGAACATGTCGGGCAAGAGCACGCTGCTGCGTGCGATCGGGTTGAACGTCGTGCTCGCGCACGCTGGCGCGCCGGTCTGTGCCCAACGGATGCGGCTGCCGCCCGTAGCGTTGCGAACCAGCATCCACATCGAGGACTCGCTCGTGCGCGGCGTCTCGTTCTTCATGGCCCAGCTCGAGCGAATGAAGGAGATCGTCACCGCCGCCGACGGCGCCGCCGCGGACGATGACGGCGTCCGCATCCTCTATCTGCTCGATGAGATCCTTCAGGGCACGAACACGGCCGAGCGCCGCATCGCCGCGACGCGCGTGATCCGCCACCTCGTGGACCGCGGCGCGATCGGCGCGGTCACGACGCACGACCTCGAGCTCGCCAGCGAAGCCGCGCTCGCCGGCGCCGCCGTCCCCGTCCACTTCCGCGAGACCGTGCGAACCGGCGAAGACGGACCGATGATGTCGTTCGACTACACGCTCCGCCCGGGCGTGGCGACATCCACCAACGCGCTCAAGCTGATGGAGATCGTGGGATTGGACTGACTCACTCCGTATGCGTCATGCGGGCCAACGGAATCAATCGCAGAGCGCACGGAGGACACCGAGGACGCCGAGATGGGGTCGTTCAGCTCTCTCCGCCTCCCTTAGCTCGGCGGCCCTCTGCGTTTGAATTCCGTTCCTCCCGAGTGGCGCGTTCCGCCATGACCGATTATCGTGCCGCTTCCCACGTCCACGTCCACGAACCCGGAACTCGGAACCTGGAACCCGGAACCGACCATGGCAAAGCGTCCCGTAACCCTGTTCACCGGCCAGTGGGCCGACCTCGCACTCGCCGAGCTGGCACCGCTTGCGAAACAGATGGGATACGACGGCCTCGAGCTCGCATGCTGGGGCGATCACTTCGACGTCGACGAGGCCGCTTCATCCGATGCGTACGTCCGCGACCGGTGGTCGCTCCTCGAGGCGAACGGCCTCTCCTGCTACGCCGTTTCGAATCACCTCGTCGGCCAGGCCGTCTGCGATCCGATCGATGAACGCCACCGCGCAATCCTGCCGCCCGATGTCTGGGGCGACGGCGACCCAGAAGGCGTCCGCCTGCGCGCCGCCGCCAAGATGATGACCACCGCGCGTGCCGCGCGCGCATTCTTCGACGCGAGACCCGATGCGGATCGCGATGCCGCGCCACCACCCGTCGTCGCGGGATTCACCGGCTCCTCCGTATGGCACGCCCTCTACTCGTTTCCACCAACACCGCAGGAGTATTGGCAACACGGCTTCGACGACTTCGCCGCTCGCTGGCTGCCGATCCTCGATGCGTTCGACGCCGACGACATCAATTTCGCCCTCGAGGTGCATCCCACCGAAATCGCGTTCGACATCACCAGCGCCGAACGCGCGCTCGAAGCCGTCGGCCACCACCGCCGCTTCGGCTTCAACTACGACCCCTCACACCTCGGCTACCAGGGCGTCGACTACGTCCAGTTCATCCGCACGTTCGGCCCGCGCATCTGGCACGCCCACGTGAAGGACGCATGGTGGGGTCGCGGGGACGGCACCACCGGCGTGTTCGGCGGCCACACCAACTTCGGAGACCCCCGCCGGTACTGGGACTTCCGCTCGCCCGGCCGCGGCGACATCGACTTCGAAGCCGTCATCGTCGCCCTCAACGACGTCGCCTACCGCGGCCCGCTCTCCGTCGAGTGGGAGGACACCCGCATGGACCGCATCCACGGCGCCACCGAAGCCGCCGCATTCGTCCGACGCCTCGACTTCCAGCCCAGCACCGTCGCCTTCGACGCAGCCTTCGCCAGCTCCGACGCCGAGACCGACGCGCAGCCCGTGCCGATCCCGCCGGCATCACCCGGAGCCTGACTCAACCGGTTGCGAGTCGCGGGTTGCGGGTTCCCCCGCCGCCACCCGGGGCGTAGTGCTCCAGTTCGCGATTACCGCCGCGTATTCTAAGCTGGCGTAGGTTTACGTGTACGTGTACGCGTACACCTAAACGCACACGAAACGAATCGCGACCAGATTACGCCGGCGTACTTCTGAACCTGGAGCCCTTAGCGATCGGCGGCACCGCGCCAGCCGCATGAAGAACCGACCAGAACCCCACTATTGACATCCTCGGCGTCGTCGCCTACGTTATACTAAAATCATAGTAGGAGGCGCGATGGACGTCACGTTCACCGAGCGGGAGCTCGATGTGATGGGCGTGCTGTGGGAGCACGGCCCTGCGACGGTTGCGGAGGTGCAGGAGCAGATGCCAGACGTGCTGGCGTACACGACGGTGCTGACGATTCTGAGGACGTTGGAGGAAAAGGGGCACGTGCGGCACGAGCCGGAAGGGCGCGCGTATCGCTATCACCCGCTGGTTGACCGGACGGCGGCGGGCGCGAGTGCGCTGCGGCGGCTGGTACGGAAGGTGTTTTCGGGATCGCCCGAGCTGTTGTTGACGCAGCTGGTCTCGGAGCGTGGTATGACGGCGAAGCAGCTGAAGCGGATGCAGCAATTGCTGGAGGACCGTCTTGACGCCAAGGAGGGACGATGAGTGCGATCGCAGCATGGTTCGTGTACAGCGTGTTCGTTTCGGCGCTGCTGGGTTTGGCGGCGTTCGCCGCGGATTCGAGCGCGCGCGCGACGAGTCGTCCAGCGCGGTGGTTCTGGTTCGGCGCGATGGCATTAGCGGTCATCGTGCCGATTGTTGCTTATCTCGTGCCGGGCGGTGGTGATGGCGGATGGGTCGGATCCGTTCCCGGCGTTTCGGTGGTGACGCTGCCGGCCGTCGGTACGCCGGGGCCGGTCGCGGGCGGCACGTCGGCTGGCGCGGCGCTGTTGGCGGGTTGGGCGATGGTGTCCGCGCTGCTGCTCGGCGCGCTGGTGCGTTCGGGGCGGCGGATCCGGGCGCAGCGTTCGGGGTGGCGTCGGGCGGACTTGTACGGCTCGCGGGTCTGGGTGACGGAGGACGTCGGCCCGGCGGTTTTCGGTTGGCACACGCCGGCGATTCTGCTGCCGCAATGGGTGTTGACGCTGGATGGCAGGGCGCAGGAGCTGCTCATGCTCCACGAGCGTGAGCACATGCGCGCGGGTGACCCGCGGCTGTGGCTCGCGTCGGCGCTGCTCGTCGTTTTGATGCCGTGGAACGTAGTGCTGTGGTGGATGCTGGCGCGGTTGCGGCTGGCGGTCGAGATCGACTGTGATGCGCGTGTGTTGGCGCGGGTGCCCGATGCGCGGGGGTACGGCGGGGTCCTGCTCGAGGCGAGCCGTCGCCGGAGCGGCGTACCGACGCTCGTGGCGTTCGCGGAGCCGCGGCGATTTCTCGAGCGGCGCATCCGCAGCCTGACCGCAAAGCCGTCGGCATATCCGGTGGCACGCGGGCTCGCGTTCGGGTTGCTCGGCGCGGCCTCTCTCGTTCTGGCGATGTGCGCGCGCGACCCTGTGACCGGACCGAGTCCGCTGGAAACCGTGTCCGCCGATAGGCTCGAGTCCGTGCGAGTGCTGGTCAATCCGGGCGAATTGGACGAGGTCGAGATGATGACCCCGCCGCCGACGCCAACGAGTGACGACGTGTCGGCTCGGCCGACGTTCACGCCGATGACCGTGCAGCCGAGGCTGGCGAACTTGGCCGAGGCGCAGGCCGCGCTCCTGCGCGGCTACCCGCCGGTTCTGCGCGACGCGGGGATCGGCGGCCGCGCCACTGTCTGGTTCTATATAGACGAGGATGGGCAGGTCACGAAAACCATGCTGGACAGGTCGAGCGGCTACGAGCAGCTGGATCGTGCCGCACTGGCGGTCGCGAGCACCATGCGGTTCTCGCCGGCGTGGAACCGGGACCGGCGGGTAGCGGTCTGGGTCTCGATCCCGATCGCGTTCGAGAGCCGCTGACCCCCATGCGCCTGCCCGAGCCGGGGGCGGCACGGTATCGGCCCAATGGGGTAAGACGGCCGGTCACCGTTCGAGGGGATGAGTGCAATGCTGAAGCTTCGCAACGTCGAGAAGTCGTTCGACACCCGCGCCGGCAAGCTGTTCGTGCTGCGGCGCATCGATCTGGATATCCGGCCGGGTGAGTTCGTCACCATCATGGGCCCGTCCGGCGCCGGCAAGAGCACGTTGCTCGGCATCGTGGGCATGCTCGATGCCGCGTGGCAGGGCGAGTTCTACTTCCTCGACCAGCCGGTCCACCGGATGAACCTGAAGCAGCGAGCCGAGTTGAACAAACAGAACATCGGCTTCGTGTTTCAGCAGTATCATCTGCTCGACAATCTGACCGTCTACGAGAACCTCGAGATTCCGCTCTCGTACCGTAACATCCCACGTAGCGAGCGGGCAGGCATCGTCGCGGACAAGCTGGACACCTTCCAGATCGTCGGGAAGAAGGACCTCTACCCGAACCAACTCTCGGGCGGCCAACAGCAGCTGGTCGCGGTCGCGCGCGCGGTGATCGCCAACCCCCGCCTGATCCTCGCGGACGAGCCGACCGGAAACCTGCACTCGGCGCAGGGCCGCGAGATCATGGAGTTGTTCAGGCAGCTCAACGAGAAGGGCACGACGATCATCCAGGTCACGCATTCAGAGCTGAACGCGTCGTACGGCCACCGCACGATCGAGCTGCTCGACGGCTGGATCGCCGGCGAACGGATCGAAGAGGGCGCACCCGCCGCCGCGCGCTGACGGGGACGGAAACAGCGCGTCGACGGGGGCGGAGACGGCGGGCGAGGGGCCACCTGCCGCCCGCCGTTCGCCGTTACAGCTCACTAGCCAAGACATCGAGTAGCGGCCGCATCCCCGTGAACCGCGCCTCCGGCGTGGGGGCCAGGCATTTGAGCACGGTTCGATCGAGCGACCGCGGGATGGTGTGCTCGAACGTGCGCGGCGGCGCGGGCGGGCGGCCGGCAACTTGCGGGTATTGCCGCTCGAGACCGGCGCGCGGGTCCTCACCGAGATACACGTCCTCGAACGGCCACCGCCCGGTCAGCAGCTCGTAGAGCAGCGCACCGAGTCCGTAGACATCGGTGGCGCGCGTCAGGCGGCCGCGCGTGACCTGCTCGGGCGCCATGTACGGCGCCGTGCCCATGCGTACCGCCGGCGCGGCGCTGCCGACCCGGCGCGCCGTGTCGAGGTCGATCAGCACGGGCACGGACTCGCGCATCAGCAGGTTCGCGGGCTTCAGGTCGAGGTGCAGGTAGCCCTTGCGGTGAAGGTGGTACACGGCGGCGCCGAGCCCGACCACGGCGCGCAGCGCATCGGACACGGCAAGGCGGCGATGCGGCCGGTTCTCGAGCACGTCGAACAGTGTCGGCCCGCCAAAATACTCGAGCAGCATGAACGGTAGTCCGTCGTGCTCGCCGACTCCGTAGCAGCGGATCAGGTGGGGGTGACGGATCGACGCGAGGATGCGCGCCTCGCGCCGCAGCGCGGCGGTGTGCGCGCGCTCGCCGCGCCGCTCGGGCGAGAGAATCTTGCACGTGAACGCGCACCATTCGCTCGTGCTCCACACACGGTAGAGCTGGCCGAGGCGGCCGGTGGCGAGGTGTCCGGTAATCGTGAGGTCACGCGTGAGGCGCGTGCCCGCCGGGTACCCGCCCTCACGGCGCCGAAGCTCGGGACCCGGAACCCGGAACCCGGAACCCGGAACCATCATGCGGCCCGTCTCGATGTGAGCAGCTCGCGGACCTTGGAGCGGATGTCATCGAGCTGCGCGGGCTTCGCCATGTAGGCGTCGCAGCAACCGGACTCGAGGATCGCCTCCGAGTCACCCTTCCCCGCGAGCGCGGTCAGCACCAGGATCGCGACCTGGTCGTTGCCGAGCTCCTTCTTGATCCAGCGTCCGACCTCGATCCCATCCATGGTAGGCAGCTGGAGATCGAGGATGACGAGGCGCGGTCGATGTCGCCTCGCCAGCTCGATCGCCTCCTCACCCCGCCTCGCCGTGACACACTCGTAGTCCTTGCTCAGCAGATCGCGCAGCAGGCCGAGCAGCTCCGGGTTGTCTTCGACGATCAGGATGGTATCCATGCCATCAGCCTCCGCCGTCGACGGTGGCGGGCTCGGGCGCGGGTCTCGCAGTGAGCGTGTCGATCGACATCGAGACCTTGTTGCGACGCCCCTTTCGGATCAGGCGCTCGAGCTTCGCGGGGTCGACGTCGACCAGGGAGATGCCGTTGCCGCGAAGCGCCCGGATCACCTGCTCCTCGAACGCGTCCACGCGGTCATACAGATCGGGATAGATGAAGAGGAAACCATTGCGCACGTTGGCGACGTTGTAGACCACATCGAACGTGATCGGCTTCTTGAATCCCACTCTGCGCGTGCCGCTGCTTCCCACGATCTCATCGATCTGCCCGCTGCCGAGGCTCGTGGCACGCGAGTGGAGGAAGCGCGCGAGCTCGACCACGTCCTCGTTGTCCATGCGGACGCATCCCCGAGACGCCGCACGGCCGAGCCACTGATCTTCAGGCGTGCCGTGGATGTAGAGCATGTTGCCGAAGTACATCTTCACGCGGCCCATCGGGTTGCCCGGGCCGGGCGGCTCGACCTTGCGACCTCTCGCCCACGCGCTGCTCGGCGGATGCCACCACGGGTTCCAGATCGCGTGCGTCACACGGTAGGTGCCAGGCGGTGTCTCATAGCCCTTCATGCCCACCGAGACGCGATACTTGCCGACGCGTTCGCCATCCTCGTAGACGTAGAGGCGATTCTCGGGCACGTTGAGCACGAGGTGAACTCCTCGATCCTGCAGCAGCCGGGACCGGCCCGCGATCAACACTCCGCCGATCCCAAGGACGATGGCGCCCAGGACCAACCACTTACGGCGCTTCCGACGGAACCTCATACTGCCCTCCGGGTCCGTGTCGTCCATCGTATTGGTGGTGCAAGCGATGTGCCCGGCGGAGACGAAAAAAAGCCCGGAGGTCTTAGGCGGTAGCGGTGATCGCGTCGAGGACGTCGCTCACACGGTCGAGCGCGGCGGTGAGGTCATGAGTGGGCAGGCCGTAGCCGAAGCGGATGGTTCGATCCACGCCGAAATGCTCGCCAGGCACGATGAGCACACTGCGCTCGACGCGTAAACGTTCGGCGAGGTCGGTGGATCGAACGGGCAGGTCGTAGCGCGCGAAGCAGATGGCGCCTGCATCGGGTGCGCGGTAGCGGAAATCGCCCCGATCGCGAAACCATTGCTCGAGCGTCCGCAGCCCATCGCGCAGCAGTGCGCGGCTGCGTTCGAGGATGCGAGGGCGCACATCGGGCCGCAGTGCGAGCGCCGCGAGCCGATCGGTCAAAGCGCCGGGCGAGATTGTGGTGTAGTCTGTTCGCGCCCACAGCCGATCGGCGGTCTCGGCATCGGAGATGACCCAGCCGACGCGCAGGCCGGGCAAGCCGTACGCCTTCGACAGGGAGCCCGTCGCGATCACTCGCGGGTACGAGCCGAAGAACGATCGCGTTTCGGCGCCGTCGAGCTCTGCGCCGGTGTACACCTCATCGGCGAGGATCCATGCGCCGGTACGCGCGGCCGCGTCCAGTATCGCGCGCCGCGCGGCGTCGTCGAGGACCGCACCCGTCGGGTTGTTCGGGTTCGTGACGACGACGACGCGGGTGCGATCCGTAACGGCGGCCGCGACATCGTCGGGATCGGGTTGCCAGCCGAGCGCCTCGCGCAAGGGGATATGACGGACCGGCACGCCGAACGAAGCCGCGAGACCGGCCGTCTGCATGTACGCGGGCACGATGACCACGACCTCGCCGGCGCCGCCGCCGGCCTCGAGCAGCTGCCACATCGCGACGAAGTTCGCCTCGGCGCTCCCGTTCGTGACCATGACATTGGCCTCCGACGCGCCGGGGTAGAGCCGCGCGATGTGTGCGCGCAACTCACGCGAGCCGTTGGATTGGCCATAGCCGAGCAGCGTATCGCCGACGTCGCCACGCGCGAGATCGAGCAGCTCCGCAAGCACGAGCGGGTGCACGCCGCTCTCGGAGAGGTTGTAGTCCACCTCGTTCTCCCAGGTGGACTGCCAACGCTCCATTTCGAACGGCTGGAATCGCATGATGGTTGACATACCCGCGAAAATAAGGTCGCGCGGGAGACGCCGGCTAGTGTATGATGGTTCTGGGTTCTGGGTTCCGGGTTCTGGGTTCTGGGTTTCGGTTCC
>JBOHRM010000451.1:0-2057 GCA_050732715.1 Longimicrobiales bacterium | reverse complement strand
CTGGTCAACAGCGCGCTAGGCCAGTTCGAGTGTGCGTATGCCAACTATGTGGCGACCGTGGGTGTGCTGACAGAGGAGTACATTGTCTCCTCTTTCTTCGTCAACGCGAACTTTTGGGGCTGGCGCGGTATCGAGCTGAACACCGCCGAGGGCGACTGTCCCGGACGCAACGCTTCCGGTTTCGGCGCGTACACGCCGCTCCAGCAGGCGCGTTACCTCGCGGACGATGCGGCGACGCGCATCGAGGGTTTCCCGGACGACGCCGTGCCAGGCAAGGCCGACATGCTCGCGCACCTGAACGCGTACGCGGGCTATTCGTACGCGCTGCTCGGTGAAGGGTTCTGCGAGATGGCGATCGACCAGGGGCCGCTCATGACGCGAGATGAGGTGCTCGCGATCGCGGAGCAGCGGCTCACGTCTGCGGCTTCTTTCGCGCAGCAGGCCGACAACGCGGATCTCGCGAATATGGCGTTGCTCGGCCGCGCGCGCGTCCGTCTGAACCTCGACAAGCTCGCCGAAGCCGCGGAGGACGCGCAGCAAATACCCGAGGGCTTCGTCTGGAACGCCGAATATTCGGAAGTGCAGGAACGTCGAGAGAACCGCATCTTCAACGTGACCATACGCAACGCGTTCCTGTCGGTGGCTCCAGCGTATCGTGACCTGACGATCGAAGGCGTACCCGATCCGCGCGTGCCCGTGGTCAACACCGGCGTCGCGGGACAGGATGGCGTCACGCCGCAGTGGAACCAGATGAAGTACGCGTCGGGCGATGCCGCCATCCCGATCGCGTCGTGGGAGGAGGCTCAGCTGATCGTTGCCGAAGCGCTGGGAGGGGCGGAGGCGACGGCTGCGATCAATCGCGTGAGGGCCGCGCACGATCTCCCGCCGCTCTTGGCCGGCGAGGCCGGTGCGACGCTGGACCAGGTGATCGAGGAGCGGCGCCGCCAGCTCTTCTCCGAGGGGCACCGTCTCGGTGACATGCTCCGCCACGACATCCCGTTCCCGACGGGCACGAACCACAAGGGCCAGACATATGGACCGACCACGTGTCTGCCGCTCCCGGACCAGGAGCGGCTGAACAATCCGAACCTGTAACGAGCGAGGCGAAAACGATGGGCAACCCGAGTGGATGGCTCGCGCGACTCGTTCGGATCGGCCGCGCCGCTTCAGTCCTGGCCGCGTGCGCGGTCACCGCCTGCGCGTCGGGCGAGCGCCAGGACGACGCCGTTGGAGACGTTCTGGTGATTCGCGGCGGCTGGCTGTTCGACGGGACCGGCGAAGAGGCAGTCCGCAACCGTGGGATCGTGATCCACGACAGCGTCTTCGCCGACGTGAACGTGGATGTGAGCGAGACGGCGCTCGAAGGCGCACGCGTGATCGAACTCACGGACGACGAGTTCATCATCCCGGGCATGTTCGACCTGCACGCGCACTACGCCGTCGATCTTCTCGGAGAAGGTCGCGTCGACGAGGATCGCGTGTATCCGGCGTTGTTTCTCGGCAACGGCGTGACGTCCACGTTCCCGGCAGGTGAAGTTCAGCCGGAACGCATGCGCGACCTGAGGCTTCGCATCGAACGCGGAGAGCAGGTCGGACCCCGCGTATTCAACTCGGGCCCATACTTCGGCAGCGCTCGGGAGGACTGGAACGATGCGACGACCGCGGAGGAGATCGCCGCCGAGGTCGACCACTGGGTGTCACAGGGCGCGCGTGGATTCAAGGCGAAGAACATCGAGACGCGCCATCTCGAGCCGCTGATCGAGTCGGCGCACCGGCGCGGCCTGACCGTGACTGGACATCTCGGCTCGGGCTGGCGAGGATCCGTCAACCCGCGTGACGCCATCCTGATGCGCATCGACCGGATCGAGCATTTCGCGGGCGGCGATGCGATGACCCCCGACCGCTCGGCCTACGCATCGCTCGTCGAGATGACGCCGGATATGCCCGAGTTCCAGGAGATCGTCGAGCTCTTCATCGAGCGCGGCGTCAATTTCGATGCGACGCTCTCGGCGTATGGCTATTACGGACGGCGGGACCCCGAAGTATACACGTACTTC
>JBOHRM010000450.1:0-3608 GCA_050732715.1 Longimicrobiales bacterium | reverse complement strand
GTCGTCATCGGACGCGCCGCGCGCCCGGGCCCACTGACGTCTTCCCATTCGGGCGGACCCACTTGCCTCGCGTCGGCCATTTCATCTCCCGCCACTGCGGTCTCTGTCAGCTCTCGATCGGATAGCCGGCGTTCTTCCAGTCGCGGAATCCGCCATCCATCGACACCACGTTGCCGTAGCCCATGCGCCCGAGGTTCTCGGCCGCGAGCGCGGAGCGGAACCCGCCGCCGCAGTACAACACGATGTCGGCATTCGCATCCGGGAGCACCTTCTCGATGTCGCGCTCGATCACGCCTTTGCTGAGGTGCATCGCTCCCGGTAGGTGCCCCTGCGACCACTCGCTCTCCTCGCGCACATCGATAAGGTGGAACGGGTCGCCGCGGTCGATCCGCTGCTTCACCCCTGGGGCGTCCGTCTCGCGGATCCGTTGCTTCGCGGATTGCGCGATCTCGAAGAAACGAGGTGAGTGTTTCATAGGTCCGTCCGTGCCGGAGTCCATGGCGCGACCTGAGGTGCGCAGTATAGCGACTGGATGCGGCCGTATCCACCCGGAGTCGAGTGCCCATACGGAGAGCGCCCATACGGAGAGCACGCCCACCCCGCGGCAGCTGGCGGAGGATGCGTTATGCTCCTTCGCGCTCGACGCGGGCCCGCATGGAGTCGAGGTCGCGGCCGATGCGGTCGAGCGCTGACCGGAACCGAGCGTCGTCGTGCAAGGTGTCGAGAAGCGGATCGTGGCCCGGCAAGATCGCGGCCTGGTTCCAACCCGAGCGAATCGCCTCTTGCAGCCAGTGAAAGGCTTCATCTCGTTCGCCGCGCAACGAATGGATGACGGCGAGCGAGTGCTGGAACTGGGCACCCGTGCCGCCGGCCTCGATCTGCTCGCGGATGAAGTCTTCCGCGTCGGCGAGGACGCTTGCCGCGCGCGCGGCCGCGCCGGTTCGCTGAAGCGTGTAGCCGTAGACGACGCCTGTGACGTAGACCCGTGACGTTGTTGGCGACCGCGCATACGCCGACCCCGCCGCATCCCGTGCCCGCTCGATGTCGCCGATCCATATGAAGAGCTGCGCGGCATACTGCGCTGCGAGCGAGCTCTCCGCTCCTAGCGCGGTGAGCCGTTCCGCGGAGGCGAGCGCGGCATTGCGGCGCTGGTTCAGCAGGTCGAGATAGCCTCGAGCGAAGATGACGTCCGGATCGTTCGGCTGCACGGCGGTGGCGCGTGCAATGGCGGTCTCGGCCTGGTCGCGCAGGCCGAGATTTGCGTAGTAGCGGGCCAGAAAAGCGTAGGCGAGGTACGAGCGCACGGGATCGAGCTCGAGGCTTCTGCGTGAAACGCGAATCGCCTCGTCCCAGCGGTTCTGAAACTCGTACGCGGCGCTAAGGCTCACGGCTGCATGCCAGTCGCTCGGGTTCAGCTCGAGCGCTTGCTCGTAGTCGGCCACGGCGCGGACGTGCCGGCCGAGCGCGAGAAATGCGTCGCCGCGTGCGCCGTAGCCGTCGGCGAGGTCCGGCTGCTCGGCAATGGCGCGGTCGGCCTCGGTGAGCGCCGAGTCGGCCCAGTCCCGCCCTTTCCCGAACAGCAGCTCGTTGTGTGCATGGGCGAGGCTCAGCCACGCGCGCGCCAGCGTGAACTCCGGATCCCGGTCGAGCGCGCGGCCGAACAACTCGATGGCGGACTCGTTGCCCGCGACGTCGTAGCTGTAGAGGCTCGCGCGGCCGGCCAGGAACAGGTCGTACGCCTCCATATCCGTCGTCCGCGACCGCTCTATACGGGAGGCGACGCTGCCGGACAGCTCGACCTCGAGCGCGTCGGAGATGGCCTTCGCGATCTCCGTCTGGACCGCGAAGATGTCCTCGAGTTGCCGGTCATATGTGGCGGACCACATCGTCCGGTTCGTCGGACCATCCACGAGCTCGGCGGTTATGCGCACGACCTCACCCGCGCGCCGGACCGTGCCGGCCATCACGTACTGGACGCCGAGCTCGTTCGCGATCTCCGAGGCGGTTTTGGCGCTTCCCTTGTACGCCATCGTCGTGGTGCGGCTGATGACCGAGAAATCCGGGACGTGGGCGAGGTGCGAGAGGACATCATCGGTGACGCCGTCGGCGAAGTACTCGTTCTCGTCATCCGGGCTGTTGTTGGTGAAAGGGAGCACGGCGATGAGACGGGGTGCCGCTGCCGCGGCCTGCGCGGGCCCGATCGGCGGCGTGTCGTCTCGGACAAAGACGTAGGAACCGATGCCGACGACAGCGATCAGGCTGGCGATGCCGGCGTAAGAGAGTGCGCGTCCGCGGGTGGTCCCGGCCTTGCGCGAGAGTCGAGGATGCGCGCTCCACCCAGAGCCGTCCGCGGTGTGGCGTTCGAGCTCGAGCGTGGCGACCAGGTCCTCCGCACGAGCCGGCCGATCCTGCGGGTGGTACGCGAGCAGATCGAGCACCAACCCGTCGATCGCTTCGGGGAGCTCCAGGCGCAGCGTGGACGGGGCCGGCAGCGGCTCGGTCGTTCGGCCCACGGCCGCCGGCCGCTCGCCGGTCAGCATCTCGTACAGCACCACGCCCAGCGACCACAGATCCGCTCGAGCGTCGACCGCCGCGCCACTCGCCTGCTCGGGCGCCATGTACGCTGCCGGGCCCGAGGGCCGGGTCCGGACAGGATTGGGGAGAGGAGTGCAACGGGCGAAGGGACAACGAGCGACGTGGCACAGGATGGACAAACCGCTGTATCATGGGATTATGGAAGAGATTCGCATCCCGAACCAGGCGACGTATTCACCGGTCGCGCTGACCGATATCGCATTCGCCGCGCCGATCCTTTCGCGGCTGCTGCTCGGCGCAACGCTGCCCGGCCGCATGTTGCAGGTCGCCGCGCTCGGCGTCTACGTCGGCAGTGCGGTGACGGACTGGTTTGCTCGCCAGGGCGTGCGCCGCATCGATTTTCGTCTCGAGTTCGGCGGCGATGTGGACAGCCTGAAACCGATGCCGCGCCCCGAGCGCGAGGCGGAGGTCGCGGCGCTCGTCGGGATCGTCAACGAGCACTACGACGCGACGACACTGCCACGCGCGGATCTCGCCGCCAATGTCGATCGCCACCTCACGACGTATATCGCGGGCATCACGGGCCAGCGTGTCCACACCAGCGCCGAAGTGCGCAGCTTCGGCCTCGCGAAGCTCGTGTTCCCGTTCGCACTCGGCGCCTACGACATCTTCTCGGGTGACATCGCGATCTTCCAGCGCGCGGGCGTGTTCGAGCCGCACGTCATCGCGCACGAGTTCTGCCATCGCAAAGGCTACTGGAAGGAGCTGCACGCGCAGACGTTGGGCTATCTGGCAATGGCCGCTTCGGGCGACCCGATCCTCATTCAATCTGCCCGCTGCGAGCGACTGCTGCGCCACATGCGCGTGCTGTCGGGCGATGATCCACGCACGTACCGCAAGCTCGTCGAGGGCGCCGGGCTCCGCGCCGAGCTCGCCCCGCAGTTTCTCGGGCTGCGCCCCGAATCCTCCACGCTCGAGCGCTCCATCGAGAACGTACTCAAGACGGTCTACGACGAGCGCATGCGGCTCACCGGCCAGAACGGCATCTCGGACTACGATCTCGGCTTCACGAA
>JBOHRM010000449.1:0-2759 GCA_050732715.1 Longimicrobiales bacterium | reverse complement strand
GCACGGCCAAGGCACGAGCCGACACGCTGGCAGCGGAGTTCGCCAGCATCGCAGCAAGCAGGGCACCACGATGCGGTTCACCCCTCACGCTCCAACAACTCCTCGACCACTACAACCGGGAGGTGACACCGACAAAGGGAAGTTCCAAGCAGCAGCACGACCGCCGTGCTCGGCTCATCTGGCTAGCGTTCTTCAACGCTCAGGCGGAGCCTTCGCGACGTCCATCTCGTCCTCCGGTCACGCTCGACCGAACCGATTGGGATCGGTTCGCGCACTGGCGCGGCTCCGGCAGGATCGCTGGCCAGGAACCTGTGCGCGGCCGGCAGGTGGAGTACGATCTGAAGTACATGCTGGCGGTACTCAACTGGGGCGTCGGGAATCGGTTGATCTCGCAAAACCCGTGGGGCGCCGAGACTCGGAGAACCCAATCCTGGACGATGCCTAAGGAGCCTTCGCCACATCGTCCGGCGATGACGGACGCTCTCCGCGAACGGCTGATCGAGCATCAACCGAGTTGGCAGATGGGGCTCGCGCTGACGATCGGCCGTCACACGCGGCGTCGCAACAACGCCGTTCGTCAGCTGCTCTGGTCCGATCTCGACTTCGACACTCAGATGATCCGCTGGCGCTCAGAGACCGACAAAGCCGGTCGTGCAAACGTGACGTTCATGCCGGAGGAGATCATCGAGCCGCTGCGCACGGCGCCGTCACGGGGCATCGGTGACGCACCGGTGTTCCCCTCCGCAACCGACCCCAGCGTGCCAACGTCGCGCGACACGTTTCAGATCTGGTTGCGGCGGGCCAAGGCGCGCTTGCTGCGGAGCGTGGCAGACGCAACCGAGCGTGAGCGAATCCGGCTCGAGCTGAGCGGCGTAGGGTACCACGCCGAAAAGCGAGCCGGCGTCCGAGATCCGCTTTTCCGGGCGCTACCGCCCAAGATTCAGGAAGCTTGGGCGGGAACGAGGTTCGACACGCTCCGGACGATCTACGACGACGTGGCGCCGGAGGACATGCGTACGGCGGTGAGTGCGGTTCGCGCCGCAATCGACACCAGGAATCGACACCAGGCGAGCAAAAGCGGTTGAACGGAATACGGCAAGCGGCTAAATTTGAAGGTCTTGGGGCCTGTAGCTCAGGTGGTTAGAGCGCACGCCTGATAAGCGTGAGGTCGGTGGTTCAACTCCACCCAGGCCCATTAGATAACACGAAGCGCCGCAATCATTTCCGGTTGTGGCGCTTTCTATTTTAGGCGGAGTCTGCGTCAAGTCCGCGACGATTCTGGGCCAGGCGTCACCTTCGACGACGCGAAGCACCGTCGCCGGGTCCGCGTGCTGGCAGCTGAGTCGCAGGGCTTGCGTGTCGCGCCAGCCGCCGGCCGCGGCGACATCGACATCGGGTAGGTGCTTGCGTTCGGAGGACCAGAGACGGCGATACGGGTGGAATACGCCGCCAGCCACCTTCGGCACCTGGGCCAGCTGTTCCGCCTTCAGTAACCAGTTCGCGGCCGTCTCGCGGCGGATCGGATTCTCCGGCGCCGGTTCGATGTCGAGGTAACGACGTCGCCGGCCGATCTTGATTCCCGGCGCCGGGAACAGCGGCGCGTCCCCGATACGCGGCCTGCGCTGGAGATAACGCTCGAGTTCGGCGCGCGCGTCCTTTCCGATCGGCGAGATGAACAGGAACCCTTGCTTATCCACTTCGTCGCGCCAACGGATCGCGCCGTGCGGCATGTGGTCGGCGAGCCGTTCGTCCATTCCGGCCGCGGCCAGCATCTCGCGGATGCGGTCCGCCGCGAACATCAGGTCGTTCGCGTGCAGCTTGCAGATGGCCGACTCGCGCCGGCCAGTGAACCGCGCAAGCGCGACGATGCAGCGCAGCCGGCCGTCCGGGTCTACGGTGTCGGTATGCTGCTGCGTCGCCATATACCGCTGATGCGATGCAATCGGCCGACGCGGGTTCTTCTCGCGTGGCCACGTAACGCCGTCAAGAGGATTCTTAGCGAGCAGCCGCTTGCCATTCACCCGGAAGCCGCGCGCCCAGTTGAAGACGCTGGACAACCAGCGCAACTCAGCATCGAGGCCGCCGTCACGGATCGGCCGCGGCTTGCGGTATCCGCGACGCGACTCGCCGTTCTCGCGCGGTCGTAGTCCGGGCGAGACGATGGCCAGCGAGCGGCGCGCTTCCACGTACGCATCCACGCGCGCTCGGTCTACGTCGGCTACCTTGAGTTCAGACGTCCATGCGTCCTGAAACATCGTGATGCGCGCACGCGCTTCCTGCTGCCGCGCCGGCGTCAACATCGGGAGTCGGTGCTGTCGGTACGCCATGAACAGTTGGCCGAGCGTCAACCCGGCCGACGTGACGCCGTTCAGCCGCGCGTTCGCGAGCTCTCGGCACAGCGCGCGCGCTTCTTCCTCGGCCTGCTGGCGGTTTGAGTGGCCGAGCGATGCGCGGTCCTCTACGGTGCGCGGCTTGCCGTTCGCGCTGACGGTGCGGCCGACTACGACGGCACGGTAGATGTGGCCGCGGGGTCCCTGGTAGAGCCGCACGGGGACGCCGTGCACCTCGATCAGTTTCGACCACGACTTCCTAGGCTTCGCCAGACTTCACCTCCACGGGAAGGCCGTTGACAGTTAGGATAGATGACATTTGGTGACCCCTTTGCGCGATTCGCACGGGTCCCAGCGGACGAGGATAAGGAAAAAGGAAAAGGAAAAAGGAAAAAGGAAAGGTAATTCAAACGGGCTGTCGGGTCGCGC
>JBOHRM010000448.1:0-11561 GCA_050732715.1 Longimicrobiales bacterium | reverse complement strand
CTTTGTTCGAGTGCCGCGGGCCGAGTTCCTCCCGGTGGAGCGGGGCTGGGGACCCGCAACCCGCCAACCCGGAACCCGCAACCCCGCGGCGCGCAGCGCCGCGGCCGGCCCACCAGCTCCGGTTTGCCAGATACCACTTCACCGTGGCGCGCAGGCCGCTGTCGAACGTTTCGCGCGGCGCCCAGCCGAGCTCGCTTTTCGTGCGTGACGCGTCGAGCGCGTACCGCAGGTCGTGGCCCGGCCGGTCGGTGACGAACTCGATCAAGCGCTCGCGCGGCCCGATCGACGCGTCCGGGCTCAGCTCATCGAGGAGCGCGCATATCTGCCGGACGACGTCGATGTTGCGATGCTCCTCGCCGCCGCCGATCAGATACGTCTCGCCCGGCCGCCCACGGTCGAGCGCGCGGAGCAACGCGTCGACGTGGTCATCGACGTACAGCCAGTCGCGCACGTTCTCGCCAGCGCCGTACACCGGCATGGGGCGGCCCTCGAGCCCGTTCACGATCACGAGTGGGATCAGCTTCTCCGGGAACTGATACGGGCCGTAGTTGTTCGAGCAGCTCGTGACGATGACGGGCAGGCCGTACGTGCGCCGCCACGCCCGCGCGAGGTGGTCCGCGGCGGCCTTGCTCGCGGCGTAAGGCGAGCTCGGGTCGTAGCCGCTCTCCTCGTCGAACCGCCCGGCGGCGCCGAGCGACCCGAACACCTCATCGGTCGAGACGTGGACGAAACGGAACGCCTCACGCGACGCAGCTTCCAGCCGCAACCAGTGGCGCCGAGCTTCCTGGAGCAGCGTGAACGTGCCCGCGACGTTCGTGTGGATGAAGTCGGCGGGCCCATCGATCGAGCGGTCCACATGCGATTCCGCGGCCATGTGGATCACCGCTTCGGGCAGGTAAGCGGCGAACACGCGGCGCAGCGCGCCGGCATCGGTGATATCGACGTGCTCGAACAGGTGGCGCGCATCGTCGCTCACGGACGCGAGCGAATCGAGGTTGCCGGCGTAGGTGAGCTTGTCGACGTTGACCACGCGCGCGTCGTTCTCGCGGATCAGGCCGCGCACGAGCGCCGAGCCGATGAACCCTGCGCCGCCCGTCACCAGGATCGTGCGCATCCGCCAATCAGTTCCCCATGACGCCGCCGCGGCGCGTCGATGCCGAAACGGGTGGCGGCGGGGCAACTCGCAACTCGGAACCCGCAACTCGGAACCTGTTTTCGGGCGCGAAGCTTGCGGCGCCGCCGGGCGCTCGGGCACCGGTCGCGGCGCGACCGCAGTGGGCCAGCGTCGAGGCGCTGACTTTGCGCGCTTGGCGCGCGGGCGAGAGTATTCCTACCATTCCCGGGGACACCGAGCTGTGGAGCTTTCTACGTGTGTTGTCGGCATCTCAACGTGCGAGGTTACACCATGATCGTCGAGTCGAGGACCGTCCTGACCGTTGCCGTTCTGGCGGTGGCCGGCATCGCCTGCATGACGTCGACCTCGCCCGCCTTCGCGCAGGAGCCTCCTGACACGGCGTGCCTGGCGCTCCCACAGCCCGGCGCTCGAGACGTTTCCGACGACTTCACCCGGCTCCTCGAGCTCACCGGGGCCCGGCCGCTCCGCTCCCAGATGCGCCATCGCGGCATCACCGAGAGACCTTACGCCTGTCCCGACCGGGACCCGATCGGCTCCGGCTGGTACCGCCCCGCTCCCGCGCCCGGCTCGATCATCGACGGCCTGCCGCTCCGTGCGGCGATCGTCGCGAACAACCGGTATCCGCGCTCGTTCAATGATGGCGGGCTCTGGGCGGGCCGCGGCTTCTCGACGGCGCTCGAAGGCGGTGCGCGCTTCCGCTACGGCGTTCTAAGCGCCGTCATCGCGCCGGCCGTCTACACCGCACAGAACCGGCGGTTCAAAACGCCAGCAGTGGACATCGCGAGATTGTCCGAGTTCGCGTATCCCTGGCACGGCGGCCGGATCGACTGGCCCGTGCGTCCCGGCGATGACGCCACCGCCAACCTCGACCCCGGACAGTCCGTCCTACGCGTCGACGCCTATGGCGCCGTGCTCGGCGTATCGAACGAGAACATCTGGTGGGGACCGTCGCTGTTCAATCCCCTGATGTTCAGCAACACGGGCCCGGGGTTCCGGCACATCTTCCTCGGCACGTCGCGCCCCGCCGACATCTATATCGGCCACCTCGAGGCGGAGGCGCTCTGGGGCGTCCTCGACGAGTCCGAGTATTACGACAACGATCCCGACAACGATGACCGCGCGCTCGCCGGCCTCATCGTCAGCTTCCAGCCGCGCGGCCTCGACGGGCTGTTCCTCGGCCTCGCCCGAACGTACATGGCCATCCTCGAGGATGACTGGACCGTAGGCGATTTCTTCCTACAGCCCTACCGGAGCCCGCGTAACAACCCGCTACGAGACGAGCCTCGCGGCGATGACCAGATGCTGGCGCTCTACCTGCGCTGGGCGTTGCCGCGCAGCGGTTTCGAGGCGTACGCCGAGTGGGGGCGCTCCGACCACTGGGAGGACCTCGAGGACCTGCTCAAAGAGCCGGACCACGCGCAGGCCTACGCACTCGGCTTCCAGAAGGTCATCGAGAGCGGCGACACCGGCGGCGGCCCCACGCGCTGGATTCGAATCTACGGCGAGCTCACGCACCTCGAGGCCGCGCTGCCAATACGCGCGTTCCGCGGCGCCGTCACGTTCTACACGCACAGTCAAGTGAAACAGGGCTGGACGCAGCGCGGACAGCTGCTCGGCGCCGGCATCGGCCCGGGCTCCGACGCGCAGATCATCGGCGCCGATGTCTTCAGCTCGTGGGGCCGCATCGGCGGCTACATCCAGCGCGTCCGCTATGACGACGACGCCTACTACGCCAACTTCTCGCAGCTCTACTCCTACCACGGCCATGATTCCGAGCTGACCGGCGCAGTGCGCGGGCTACTCATCCACGACGACTTTCACGTCCAAGCCGAGGTGACCTACAGCAACCGTTTCAACCGCAACTTCCTGAACCACCATCTGGGCGATTTCGCTGGCCTGTTCTCGGAGCGGAACCTCGGCCTCGCGCTCGGCGTGTCTTGGCAGCCGCCGATCGGCGGCCTGGTGCCCACCGGGGGGCCGCCGCGCACGGATCGTTAAACGGCGCCAGGCACCGAGGGACTCGCGTGCCATTGATAAACGAAGTTCGGCGAATCGTCGTGCCGCCCTGGTGAATACCCGATCCCCGCCAGGAACGACGCGACCTCGGGCACGTTGTCCTCCACGATCAGTTTCGGATGGCATCGCTCGAGCAACCCTCTCATTCCGCGGAGCACCGCCAGCTCGTGTCCCTCCACATCGATCTTGACCAGACGCACCTCCGCCTGGATACCCAGCGCGTCGACGGGTAGGCACAGTACGCGAAAGTCCGGCCTGTCACTGCTCAGTTGCGCCCAATAGTAGTTGCGTACGCCGCCCGCCGTGAGCGGGATCGTCATCCCCGCGAGCTCGGACCTGTCCGACGCCGCCACGTTCAACAGCGTCACGTTGCGCAACGCGAATCGCGCCACGTTCGAGGCCAAGATGTCGAACGTCTCCGGAACCGGCTCGAACGCGATGACGTGACCGGTGCGGCCCACGAGCTGCGCGAAACGACACGCGTATTGACCGACGTTCGCCCCGATGTCCAGAACCCAGTCTCCTTCGTCGAGCCAGGCGTCGAGCCTCTCGAACTCGGGTTCGTTGTATGTGAACCCCTTCCGAGTGAATTTCCGGGCGTAATAGAATCGCCGGATCGCCTGCTGATGATGGCCCGGGAGCCGGCTGACAAACCGCCTGAGCGAGTCCCTCATGGGAACCCAGCCTTGCCGGAAACCGCGCGCGTAGCGTTCATGCCGCCGAACGTGCCCTAATCGCCGGCCGGCACACGCCTGCGCAGCCGAGCGATGCGACGGACCTCGCTGCGCGCGCCGCGTAGCTGCTCGACGACGACCGTCCGGCCACGCGGGTCACGGCTGCCCATCAAGCGAAGGTACTCGATCAGGAACACGTACGACGCCGCTCCGGCCAGCCCCACGATCATGCCGAAGATCAGCATTCGCGTCGGCCGCGGGAACGCGGGCCGCTCGGGCGGGATCGCGGGGTCGACCACCGTGAGCACCGGCACGTCATTGTGCTCCTCGATACGCGCGGTCTCGAGCTCGCGGCGCAACGTGAGATAGACCTCGTTCGCGATGTTGACCTGCCGCGCGAGCTGGTCCTCCTCGAACCGCTTCGTGGGCGACTGCTCGAACCGGCGATTCTGCTCGAGGAACGTGCGCAGCGCGCTCTCCGCTTCCGAAAGCTCCCGCTCTGCCAGCGCGAGCCGCTCCTCGACGAAGCGACGATGGTCACGACGCTGCGTCCGCCGGACCTCTCGGTTGAACGTGTCCGCGTGGCGGACTAGCCAGTTCGCCACGGCCGCGGCCAGCACGGGCGACGGCATCTCGACCTCGAGCGTGATGATGCTGCTGCGTAGGTCAATGCTCGGAGCGATGCGCCGGTACAGCTTGCGCACTCCTCGCTCGAGTCGTTGCCCTTCGCCGCGGCCCCGGATCTCGAGCGTCTCCATCAGAGAAACGGAGTCCGCGGCGCCATTGCTCGCCCGGAACTTCGTGGTCAGCAGCTCGCGCAGCACGCGGTCACTGCGCGCCAGAGCGACGTAGAACTCGGGCGAGCGTTCACGCCCGGCGCCGGGGAAGCCCAGCCCGAATTGGGCCGCCACGCCGGCCAGGTCCGACGACACCTGGGTGCTGGGCCGCACTTCGGCGATGAACGTCACGGTGCCGACATACTTGGCGGGCAGCACGAACGCCAGCGCGAGCGCCACCAGTCCGCCGCCGAACGTGGCCGCCGCCAGCAGCCTGCGCCAGCTAAGCACCACGGATGCGAATTGCATGGCGAGGGAAGCGCGCTCGCCGTCCGCTCCCTCTGCAAGGCCTCCTACCCGCGCCGGCAGACCTGCAAGGTCTCGCCTAGGCGGACCACCGGCGTTCGCAGCGCCCCAATCGTCGGGCGGCTGTGGTCCGCCGCCTCCCCGTTCATTAACCGCCATACGCTTCTCTACCGTTCCGCTCCTGCGTATTCACCACCGGCGCGGGCCGAGAGCCGATTCGCGGCGGCCCCAAGCGCGCGAACGCGCGAGCCACGGCGCTCGACACCATCTCGGGGCCGATCTGCTCCATACAAATCGGCCGCCGATAGATGCACAAATCGAAACAGGGCCGGCACGGCATCGGCTCGACGATCACGACTTCGTTCGACTCCCCGAGAGGCTCGAACCACGACTTCGGTGCCGGACCGAACACCGCAACCGCCGGACAGCCGCACGCGCTCGCCATATGCATGACGCCCGAATCATTGCAGATCAGCAGGTCCGTGATCGCGAGCAGCCCGCGTAGTTCGCTCAGACTTGTGCGCCAGATCAACGACGCGCGGTCCGCCGGAACACGCAGCGGCATGACTGGCCGACTCGGGTCCGCAATGACGACGATGAACCCAACCTCCGCCGGCAGCTTCTCGATCACGCGCTCGAAGCCACGAACGTTCCACTCCCGAAGGCCTTCGCCCGCATAAGGACACACGGCCACGATACGACCGCCTGTGTAGCCCGCTTCGGTGAGCGCGTCCACGGCGGCGTCAACAACGCGACCGGGGACCGGGAGCCACGGTCGCGCTTCGCCGCGGCTGCCGGTCAGCGCCTCTGCGATCCGCGCAGCCGCGACCGACGCGTGTGCGCCATCCACGAAGTGCGGCGGAACGCCCAGGTCGACGTCCAGCCAGCGCCGGCCCGCCCGCTCACCGTACCCCGCGCGGAACCGTGCGTGCAACAGTCGGATTTGGAGCACTTCACGGGGATCGCAGCGGACACTCGCAACCACGTCGAACGGGACACGCCGGAGCCGCAGTAGCTCCCGGAGGAAGGCGAACCACACCGGCTGCCACACCCGGTACTTTCGGCGGTACCGTGTCCATGGCGGCGCCAGCTCGTGAACTTCGTCCGCCAGGATCGTGTCCGCGAACAGCTCGCGCAACCATGGGCGGCCGATCAGCTCAATCGAAGCATTCGGATACGCGGCCCGCAGCCCACGAAGGAGCGGGGTCGCTAGGATTGCGTCGCCTATGCCCCACTGCATGAGCACGCCGATCCGATGTACGGACGAGGGCATCAGGTGTGCATTGCGCGATGGCGAAACGGCCGACAGCCAGTCAGCGACGCGGCCCGCGCGCGTCAGCCTGCGCAGTCGTCGCGGCAACTCACTCGGCCAGACCGCACGGGGCAGCGCCACCCCGTCTCGACCCACCATGCCTGCGACCGCGGTCATGGACTCACCGGCTGGATTGCGGCACGGGTGTTGCCACCCCCACGCGGACGCATTCGCAACCCCATCTCGGCCGCCGCGACCAACAGTCCGTAGAGCATCCAGTACAGCGCGCCCGTGCCGGCTGGGTTCGTCGCCGTCGCCAGTGTGAGCCCCGCATGAGCAGCCAGCAATGAGAGCACCGCGTGGCTGATCGACGTCTCGAGCCGGTGTCGCAGCACGACTCGGACGGCGCGCCACACGGCGAGCAACTGGAACGCGGCGAAGGCCCCAAACCCGATCACGCCCGTCGAGTGCAGCACCTCGAGGGGGAAGTTCTCCGAGGTCTGGTCGTCCTTCGAGACGTAAGTCCGGTACGCGTCGAACCCGGCGCCGGCCAGCGGTCTCGAGCGGATGTCCTCGAGCATGTGTCGCCAGACGTGCATGCGTTCGCTCGCCGTGCCGACGGTGTACTGCTCAACCGTTGCGAGCTGGACGAATCGGCCCATGAACGCGTCGCGCACCGGGTACCGTGGTGAATCGATGACGGCGACCGCGAAATACGCGGCGCCGATCAACGCGAGCGCGCCCCCGGCGGTGGTCGCGAGCCGGACGAGCCGCCCCTGTACGAGCAGTCCGATCCCGTAGGTCAGCACGCCGCCAAGGAATGCCACGATTGGCCCGCGCGCGGGCTCGAGCACGACCCCGACCGCGCCCGCAACGGCCGCGATTGCGAACAGCGGCCTCGACCCCCACCCGCGGCAACGTAGCAGGCCGGCGCAGATCAGCGTGAGACTGGCGAAATACGACGCGAGCGGCAGGCCCCAAACGAACCGTGCGATCTCGCCACTGCGCACGCCGGTCGGCCCCACCAGCGGCACCGCGTCAATAAAAATCAAGTCCCGCACCACCTGCACGCCCGCCTGGGCCGCTGTCAGCACGAACACCGTCCAACCCAATGCCGCGATCGTCGCCCAGGCGAGCAGTCGAAAACAGCGCCGCAAAACCTGCGTATCGTCGCCGATCAGCAGCATGAGCAACCATGCATGAATGAGATTGAGCCCGAGCAGCGCCACGTGGCCGAGCCCCAGCGCCAGAAACGGTGAGTTGAACGTCGTCCAGAGCAGCGCAACCGCCCAGAGCGCCGCCATCGGCAGGGCGTATTGCCGCGCCCAAGGCGGCCGCTGCCCGATGACCGCCGGCCGGAGCAGGAATACCGCGACCGTTATGCCGAGGAAAAGCTGGTGCGCGCGAATGTTGAAACCGGCGACCGTCGCGATGGGAGGCAGCCATGCGCCAATGAACGCGCTCGCCAGCCATCCGGGCGCGAGTCGGGCGCGCGGATCCGCAAGCACCCACAGCAACGCGGCGATACCCGCCGGGACCAGGCTGAGCGCCAGCCCGATCCACGGCTCGAGCGCAGCCGTCGCCGCAACGCCGAGCAGGACGAGAATCACGCCGGCGCGTACCGGCTCGAGCGCCGGCCGCGCACCGGCCGCGGTGGTGCTCACGATGTCAGGGGCGAAAGAAGCGGCGCATCGTCGATGCCGGCGCCAGCGCCCACAAGAACTGGAACGCGTGCCGCTCGAGGTGGAAGACGCCCGGATAGCGCGCGGTCACCCGGCCAAACCCGGGCACCAGCACGCCCATCGCGGCGACAATGGCGCGCACAATGGCGCGCACGCCGAACAGGAAGCGCGCAATCGCCGCGTGCACCGCGCCCTGGCCCTCTCGGATGAGACGGAGCTTGCCCTCGCACTCGAGCAGATACATTCGTGCAGCGCTCTTCTCGGTCGACTGCTGGAAGTAATGCTTCGTCCACACATCGGCGAGGTACCGGATGCGCCAGCCGGCGCGTCGCACGCGCAAACAGAATGCCGCGTCATCGTGGTACATGAACAGCTCGTCGGGCAGCCCACCCAGCGCTTCGGCCACGGAACGGCGGACCATCATGAACGCGCCGCAGATCGCCTCGACATCGCGCGTGTCACGATGGTCCCAATCGCCGATCAGATGGTGTGCGAAGACGCGGCTGCGCGGAAAGATCATATGCAGCCATAGGAGCTCCGCGGTGAGGTGCCGGAGCAGATAGGGGTTGCGAGCACAGCCGTACTGAATATTGCCATCAGGCAGCACCAGCCGGCAGCCGACCATGCCGATGCCAGGATCGCGATCGAGCTCGGCGATGCAGGCGTCGATCGTGCCTGGCCCGACCTCCGTGTCCGGGTTGAGGTACAGGACATAGCGGCCGCGTGTGAGCGGCAGCGCCTGGTTGTTCGCTTTCGGGAACCCGACGTTCTCGGTGTTCTCGATCAACACAACATCGGGAAACCGCTGCCGAATCGCCTCCACCGTGCCATCCGACGACGCATTGTCCACGACAATCACCTCGAACTCGACCTCGCGCGCACATTCGTACAACGCCTGGAGGCAAGGCAGCAACAGTTCCCAGATGTTCCAGGCCACGATAACAACCGAGAGCGTTGGCTCGGCCAGTGCCCGGCTCGGCTGCGTGACCTGATTCACAGGCGTCTACCGCGCACCACCACGGGCGAAAGGTCCAGCCCGTTCAACTCGTAGCCTCAACCGGTATACGATGAAGGGGCACGCACACTTCGAGCATCTCTCGCGGCCCTATTTCGAAACGCGGCATATCGTAAGGCTGGACGCCGGGTTTCAGGATGATAAACAGGATTCCCCATAGTGACCCGTCAACCGACACAATGTCGCGTCGATCCCGATCAGGAAATCAGCAGCCCTGATACCAAAGAGCAAGCGAAAGATCGGGACCAGCGCGTTGTAGACGGTATAAGCAACCCTCGGATGACTTCCGCTCCATTCCTTGCGGGTAGCCTCGACGCACGGAGAAAGCCAAGTGACGAATGGCCCTCAGCTCCACCCACATCGAGCAGCGATTGGCCAGGAATCATGGCTACTGCGCGTAGAATCTCATAAGCGATCGAATACCGGCCGAGGCGGGCGGCCTCGCAGAACCCTCTTCTAAATCCGTAGATCGGCTGATGCGCTATATAGATGCCTTCGGCCGAGCTTGCCGGTATCGTCCGTCCAACCAGACTTTCGTCTCTCGAGTATACCGATCCATGGTCTTAGCGGGTTCTGTCCTCAGCGGGTTTTATCGAGCACTTTTGCCCCCCCTTATCGGGTGGCGACGATGACCGCGACGAGCGTACTGACGATCGCGGTCATGCGCGAGAGGAACTGGTCGACGTTCAAGCCCTGCCGCTCCGCCTCCGGCTTGAACGGCACGAAGATCGTGCTCCCCGGCGCCGGCGTCGGCTTCGACGAGAAGATCAGGAACTTGTCGATGTCTTCTCGCGCGCCGTTCTGATACGTGATCGTGACCCGACCGGCGTCTGCATCATCGCGGTAGCCGCCTGACTGGCTGACGTAATAGTCGAGGCCCTCGCCAGGCTGATACAGCACGCGCGATTCGAAGTTGACCGCGCCCGCCACGATCACCGTCGGGTCATATGCGGGCACGTGGATGCTGTCACCCGCCTCGAGCACGATGTTGTGACCGCTGCTCGGTTCCGCGCGCGCGCGCATCACGTCGATCGCGACGACCTTGCCCTCTCGCACGACGCGGAGGCCGTCCGGGTACGCCTGTTCCGTCAGCCCGCCGGTACGGTCGAGCACGCTCAACAGTCGCTCCCGCCGCGTCTCGAGCGCGTACGCGCCCGGCAGCATGACCTCACCCGTGACCGCCACCATTCGCGTCGGCTCGTAGCCGGGCGCACGGCGGACGAACACCCGGTCGCCGTGGCGCAGCTCGAACTCGTCCGCCACCGGCCGCCACGCCGGGACCTCGCCGGGATCGGGACGCCGCGCGAGCTCGAGGCTCAGCGCTTCCGCCGCCGCGTCGTCTTGCGCGTCATCCTCGGGTCCGGCGGCCGGCGGCAGCGGCACGCGCACCACGTACGCGGTCGTGTCGAGTCGCGCCAGCCCTTCGGGCAGCCGGGCGACCTCGGCCTCCAGCACATTGGCGCCTTCCTCGAAGCCGCCCGCCGAGAGGATCAGGTCCTGGAGCGTCATCCCCTCGGCCAGCGGGAACGAGCCCGGCTGCTTGACCAACCCGTCGATCGATACGACGGCGGGGTTGCGCAGCCGCTCGCGGCTGAAGATCACCACGGAGTCCGCGTCCGCGAGCCCCACATCTCCCACCGGTGTGCCGCCGCCGCCAGCAAGGAGCGGCGTGCGGATCAATTGCCGGCTGCCGTCCGCCTCGTTCAGTCGATAGACGTGCGCGCGACGCGTGTACGCGCGTTCGCTCAAACCTTCTGCCTGTCCGATCAGGCCCCAGAGCGTCGTGCCCTCCTGCCACGCGTACGTGCCCGGCCGCCGGACCTCGCCCGAGATCGTCACACGATGGCGTCGTTCCTCAGAGACGGCGAAGACCTCGATGACGTCGCCCGCGTTGAGCGCGATCGGCTCGGCCTCTCCGCTCAACGCCTCGATGTTGACGTTATGGATGACCCGCTCGACGCCCGACTGCCGCGCGCCGGGTGGCAGGATGCGGTCGATCTGCACGCTGCGGAGGAACGCGTCCGGCTCGAGTCCACCCGCATACTCGATCACGTCCCGCAATCCCTCGCCTTCGCGCACTTCATAGATCGCGGGCCGGACGATCTCCCCCTTTACGGTGACCCGCGTCCGCGCGAGCGGCACGTGGATGCGGTCGCCGTGCTCGAGCCGGATGTCGCTCCGGCCGTCGCCGTAGACCAGGTAGTCATAGAGGTCGACCTCCTGGACCACGCGCCCACCCCGGCGCACCTGGATGTAACGGAAGCTGCCGTCTTCGTTCGGCCCGCCGGCGTGGTAGAGCGCATTGAAGACGGTCGCCATCGAGCTGACCGTCACCGCGCCCGGTCGCGCGACCTCACCGACGATATAGATCTGGATCGTGCGCAGGTTGCCAAGTGACACGCTGAACCGCGTGGTCGCCTCGGCGCCGCGCTGCACGCCCGCGTACACGCTGCCCAGCCTGTCGTAGAGCTGATCCTCGAGCTGGGCCAGGGTCAAGCCGTTCACGGCGATCTGACCGGCGTTCGGGATCACCAGGTTGCCCGATCCGCTGACCGTGATCTCGTACGCGTCCTGGACGTCACCGGTGAGGACGAGCACGATCTGATCGCCAGGGCCGAGCCGGTAATCCAGCGGTGCGGGTCCGACCAGGACGGGCTCGAACTCGGTGTCCGAACGCGCGAACAGGTTTCGGCCGAAATGCGGGA
>JBOHRM010000447.1:0-2696 GCA_050732715.1 Longimicrobiales bacterium | reverse complement strand
GCGCATTCGCGGGTACGAGCAACACTGACGTTCAACCATGCGATAGGATGAGGGAATTCTCGATGCCGGATTCCGACGTTGTCACGACCTCGGTCGATCCGCCTCTTAGGAAGCACGGTTTCACCGAGGAAGAGCTTCCCTGGCTCGATGCCGTCTACCGATTCGGCCTGCGGCTGACCGGCGGCAACGAGGATGAGGCGCAGGACCTGAGCCAGGAGACGTTCCTGCGCGCGTACCGCCACTGGGACACGTACACGCCGGGCACCAGCGCGCGGTCCTGGCTGTTCACGATCATGCGCAATGCGTTCCTGCGCAGCCAGGAGCGGAAAGGCCGGCGCCGCGAGGCGCTCGAGAGCGAGCTCGACTTCAAGGTCGAGGCGATCAGCTCGGCGATTGCGCTCAACGAGATCGGCTCTCAGGACCCTCAACGCGCATTTTTCGATTCGTTCATCGATGATGAGGTCCTCGACGCCGTGCAGAACCTGCCGGACGAGTTCCGTGACGTCGTCGTCTTGAGTGATCTCGAGGGCCTCAGCTACAACGAGATCGCGGAGGTCCAGGACATCCCGATCGGCACGGTGAAGAGCCGGTTGTACCGGGGCCGGCGCCTGCTTGCTCAAGCGCTACGCAACTACGCGCTCGAAATGGGCTACATCCGCGGGGCGAGCCATGATTGAAAACGAGAAGATGTCATGCCGCGACGCGATCGCGCAGCTCTGGGCCTACATCGACGGCGAGCTCGGCGACGAACACGAGCAGCAGGTTCACGATCACCTCGCCGCGTGCGGCTCGTGCCAGACGCCTTACGACTATCAGAAGGCGTTCCGCATGTTCCTGAGCCAATGCTCGCGCGTATCCTGTCCTCCGACCCTCCGGCGACGTATCTTCATGAGCCTGCTTGCCGAAGAAGAACACCACGAGTAGAAAGGGTCCCGATCCCATGACATCGACGACGATGAGGCTCGTGCCGATCACGCTTTTCGCGGCCGCGTGCGGCGGCGACATACTGGGCGGCGCACGCTGGGCCGGCACGATGACGGACAGCGCCGGCGTCACGATCGTCGAGAACGCGGGGAGCGGCGTGTGGGAAGACGCGGACCGGCCCGCGGTCGAGCAGGAGCTCGATATCGGCTCCGCCGACGCGGACCCTTCATACCAGTTCGGCAACATCACCGGCATCGACGTGGACCAGGACAGCATGATCTACGTCGTCGACCAACAGAGCCAGACGGTGCGCGTGTTCGATGCGGCCGGTGCGTTCGTTCGCGAGATGGGGGGGCCGGGTTCCGGGCCTGGCGAATTGGGCCAAGCGCCCGCGGGCGTGTTCGTAGGCCCCGGCGACACGGTGTTCGTGCCGGACATGCAGCAGCAGCGTGTCGTGCGCTTCACGGCCGAAGGCGAGGATGCCGGGACGTTCCCGATCCCGTTCAATGAGGGCATCCCAATCCGCTGGGCGATGACGCCGGACGCGATGCTCGTGCAGCAGAGCCGAGGCATCGCCATCGAGGGGCAGACCGCGCCACCGGAGCACGACTATCTACTCGTCCGCGATCGCGAAGGCGTGGTACGCGACACGCTCCTCACTCTGCCTACCGGTGCGAGCTTCCAACTGCAAGCCGGCGGGCCGCCGAAGGTACGGCTGTTCGAGCCGGAGCCCGTGTGGGCACTGCTTCCGGAGGGTCGGACGGTGTTCGGCGTCAACTCCGAGTTCGACCTGCGCGTATTCGATCGAGACGGAAGTCTGGTCCGCATCGTCCGGATGCCGTTCGAGCGGAAACCCGTGACGGAAGCCGATCGCACCGCGCTCCTCCGTTTCATGCGCGAGGCGATCATGGGGCAGGCGCCACCTGAGGCGGCGCCCCAACTCGAACAGTTCCTCCGCACGATTGAGTTTGCAGATTTTTATCCTGCCTTCGCGAGCATCCTCGGCGGACCGGACGGCTCGATCTTGGTGCAGCGAATCATGACCGCGGACGACATCGCCGCGGCGGGCGGTGAGTTCTCCGCTCAGGACATCGGCAGCCCGATATGGGATGTGTTCGACGTGGAGGGCCGCTATCTCGGCGTTCTCGAGCTGCCCATGCGCTTCACGCCCATGAAGGTCATCGATGGTCGCATCTGGGGTGTGTGGCGTGATGAGCTCGACGTGCAACACGTGCTACGGATTCGCGTGGACGCGAACACTCGCGTCATCGACGGCTGAGGACTGAGCGGCGTTGGGGGTCACACGAGGCTTCTTCGCGCTACCCCTAAAATGACCGCCGGCGCGCAACAGGCGCCATGCCTCTCCGGAGGGAGAAACAAGTCCGCTCACCTACTGCGCACCGGCGAGACCGCCCGCCAACCGGGGAAGAGACGGAACGGCCATACTTAGGATGTGGCATCGCCAGCGAAAACGCAAGGGGTTCGTTGGCCCCTTCGTGGGACCGTTGCCCGCCTCATCTCGAGCACTCGGAACCGTTGCCTTTCGCTCGGCGCATCGGGACGCTTGGCGTCGGTCTTCGACGGTTCGCGCACCCCGATCCGCGCGGCGGCGCAAGCCGCGCGACCGTCCGCTTTACACAGCCTGTGCAGCGGGCCATCATGTCGGCCGGCCACGGGCCGTGCGGGCGGCCCTCGCGGCAAGCCTCTCTTGATCCGCAGAAGGGCTGACGATGGTACCAGGCCTGAACCGCTCACCGGCGCTCCTCGCGGCG
>JBOHRM010000446.1:0-8667 GCA_050732715.1 Longimicrobiales bacterium | reverse complement strand
ATGACGATGCCGATCAGGCTGACCGTGTTGATGCCGGCGCCGAAGAGCCAGAGCGTGAAGAACGCGCCGATCAACGCGAGCGGCACGCTCAGCAGCACGGTGAACGGGTGGAGGAACGACTCGAACTGCGCGGCGAGGATCATATAGACCAGCAGCACGGCGAGCGCGAATGCGAGCGCGAGGTGGCGGAAGCTGCGGCGCATCTCCACGTTCTCGCCGCCCACGTCCACGCGCAGGCCGTCGGGGACCGGCAGATCGCCGATCGCCGCCTGCACAGCGGCGACGGCGCGGTCGACGCCGCCACCCGTCACATCGGCATAGACGGGCACCATGCGGCTCTGCTCGGCTCGCTGGATCTCGACGGGGCCGACCGACTCGCGCACGCGCACCAACTCGGTCAGCGGCACGCCGTCCACCCGCAGCGCACGCAGCGTCTCGAGTGAGCGGCGTGCGTCCTCGGGCAGCCGCACGATGATGTCTACCTTGCGGTCGAAATCGACGAACTGGGTCGGCACGTTGCCGTACATGTAGTTCTCGACGACGGCGGCGATGCGACGTGTGGTGATGCCGAACGCCGCCGCCCGCTCGCGGTCGATCTCGACCAAGTACTCGGGCTGGCCGAGCTCCGTGCCGACGCGCACGTTCGCGAGGTTCGGCGCAGCCGCGAGCCGCGCCTCGACACTCGCCGCGTAGGCCAACGCCGCGTCGAGGTCATCGCCGCGCACGCGCACCGCCAAGTCAGCCTCGCCAGCGCCAAGCAGCTGACCGAGCGCCGTGGCATGGCCGGTCTCGAGCGAGATGCTGCCGGGCGGAAACCGCGTCAGCTGCGGCCTCAGCCGCTCGAACACGTCGCGCGTTCGCCCGCCGAGCTTCAGCTTCACCTCGAGCATCGCGGTGTGCAGCCCGCTGATCTCCTCTTCGACGCCCGCGATCGCGGCCTGCCGGCCGACCCGCGTGAACACGGCGTCGACCGCGTCATCAGCGAGCAGTATCGATTCGAGCGCCGCCGCGGTCTCCGACGTCGTCTCGAGCGTCGTGCCGCGATCGAGCGTGATCACGGCGCGAAACTCGCCCTGCTCGACGGCGGGAAGCACGGTACGGTCCAGGCTCAGCGCGAACGGTACGGACAACGCGACCAGACACAGCGCGATGAGGATGACACGTGTGCGGTGCTCGACCGCCGCCGCCAGCGTGCGCTCGTAAAACGAGGTGAAGCGCATCCATAGCCGATCGAACGCGCGGAACGGAGCCGAGTTGCTGAACGCCCCCAACGCGCGCATGAGCGGGTTCCGGGTTCCGGGTTCCGGGTTCCGGGTTGCGTCTTGGAACTCGGAACCCGGAACTCGGAACTCGGAACCATCCTCCGATTCCCATTTCGCGGCCAGCATCGGCAGCAGTGTGACCGCGACGGCGAGGCTCGCGAGCAACGAGAATGCGACGGCGAACGAGAGCGCGCCGAACAGCTGGCCGGCCACACCTTCGACGTAGACGATCGGGAAGAACACCGCGACAGTGGTCAGCGTCGAGGCGGTGATCGCGCGCTGCACTTCTTCGGTCCCCGCCACCGCGGCGGCCGCGGCCTTCAGGCCCTTCTCGCGGTGGCGAGACACGTTCTCGATCACGACGATCGAGTTGTCGACCAGCATGCCGATGCCGAGCGCGAGGCCACCCAGGCTCATGATGTTCACTGAGACGCCCGCCACGTGCAGCAGCGCGAACGTCGAGATCACGGAGATCGGAACGGCGAAGAACATGGCGACCGGGTAGCGCGGGTCGCGCAAGAACACCACGAGCACGAGGAACGCGAGTCCGCCGCCCAGCACCATCTGGAAGACGAGGTTCATGATCGCGCTGGACACGAAACCGGCCTGGCTCATCGCGATCTGCACCGTGACATCGGGATACTCGGTGCGCAGCTGATCGAGCACCTGGTCGACCTGCTGCGCTACGCGCACCGTGTTCGCGCCCGACTCCTTGAACACGAGCAGGCCGATCGCTTCCTGGCCGTTGTACCGGGCGATGGACTCGCGGTCCTTGAAGCCGTCGTGCACGACCGCGACGTCACGGAGCAGCACACGTCCCGGCAATCCGTCGCTTTCACCGGCCTGACCGTTGTCGCCGCCTGCGCCGCTGCTCCCGGTGTCCCCACCCGCGACGGGCTGCGTGATCACGATGCTGCCGATCTCGTCGACCGATTGCAGCTCGCCGAGCGTGCGCAGCGCGTAACGGAATCGGCCGCGCCGGATCGTGCCGCTCTGGGATGCGGCGTTCGCCGCGTCGAGCGCCTGCGCGAGGTCATCGATCGTGAGGCCGTAGCTCTCGAGCCGGACCGGATCGATCTCGACCTGGATCTCGCGCTCGAGGCCGCCGGTCGTTGCGGCCTGTGCCACGCCATCGAGCTGCTCGAGGCGACGGCGGAACACCGACTCGGCGAGCTCCTTCAGCTCCCAGAGGCTGTTCGAGCCCGCGACGCTCAGCGCCACGATCGGCTCGCTGCGCGGGTCCGTGCGCAGCACCACGGGCCGTTCCGCCGTCTCGGGGAGCGCATCCAGCAGCTCGTCCACACGCTCGCGTACGTTGAGCGCCGCGAAGTCCATGTTCGTGCCCCACGCGAAGTGGAGGATCACGAGCGACACGCCCTCGCGGGTGATGCTCTCGAGCCGCTCGACACCGGGCACGCGCGCGACGCGCGACTCGATCGGCTCCGTGATGAAACGTTCGACCTCCGAAGGCCCGACCTGCGGATAGACCGTGTAGATGACGAGCTTCGGGTACGCGATGTCCGGCAGCAAGTCGACCGGCAGCCGCGTCACGGACAGGACGCCGAGGAACGTGGCGGCGATGCACAGCACCGCCACCGCGACGGGTCTCCGGATCGACAGCCGGGGGATCGACATGCTCGCGCTACGCGTTCGAGTTCCGAGTTCCGAGTTCCGAGTTCCGAGTTCCGAGTTACCGAGCTAGGGGAAGGGAGGGGCAACCCGCAACTCGCAACTCGCCAACTCGACTACCTAGGCCGGCCGCCTTCCGCGGCGGCATCAGTGACGAGCCGGACGCTCGCGCCGTGCGTCAACATCCGGTGCCCGCCGACGAGCACGATCTCGCCCGGCTCGAGCATGCGTGTCGACGTGTCCTCGGGGTCCTCGACGATCTCGACGTAGTAGTCGTTCTCGCGGCCCGTCGAAACGTACTGCCACATCGCTTGGCCCGTGTCGTTCTCACCTTCGAACAGGAACACGAGCGTGCGGCTGTCGCGCTCGAGGATCGCCTCGCGCGGCACCATCACGCGGTCCGGCAGCCGGCGCGCGTCCAGCGTCACGTTCGCGTAGAAGCCGGGGAGGATGCGGCCGTCCGGGTTCGGTACAAGCACGGTCACGCGCGCCGTGCGCGTCTGCGCATCGACCCACGGATTGATCGTCGCGATCCGCCCATCGAAGACTTCGCCGGGGATCGCCGAGAACGTGATGCGCGCGCCGCGGCCCGCCTCGAGATGCGCGACATCGGCCTCGAGCACCTCGACCTCGACCTTGATCGGATCGATGTCGACGACTGTCATCAGCTCCGTGCCGGCGGTCACGTACTGCCCGGGCACGACCTCGAGGTTCGCCACACGGCCCGCGAACGGCGCGCGGATGCGTGTGCGCATGAGATTGATCTCCGCGCGCCGAACCTGCGCCTCCCTGCCGTCGAGGCCGGCCTTCAGCCGCGCGGCGTCCGCGCGTGATGCACGCAGGGCCGCATCCTCGATGCGGTCGTCCCAGAGCGTGAGCTCCCGATAGGTGTTCTCCGCTTGCGCGAGCGCCGCGCGCGCTTCGTCCAGCGCGAGCTGGTGCTCGACCGAGTCGATCGCGAGGAGGAGCATCCCCTCGGAGACACGGCTGTTCTCGGCGACCGCGATGCTCTGCACCGGCCCGTTCACCTGCGCGGCCAGGATCGTCTGCTGCTCCGCCGCCGCCTGCGCCGTCGAGCCCTTCACGCCGAGGCTGAGCGTGTCCTTGATCACCGGCACGCCCTCGACCGCGATCGCAACACCGGCATCGAAACCCGCCTGCCTCGCCGAGACCTCCGGCATGTCCGCCGGACTCTCCGCCTGACCGCCACCAGACGACTCCTCCGAAGCGTTGCCGCTGATCCGATAGTAGACGCCAGCGCCGAGCACCGCCACGACCGCGAGCACGGCGCCATAGCCGATCAACTTCCTCGAAACACTCATCGTCTTGAGCTCGGCTTGAGGTGAACGGAGCGCGCGGACTCCGGCGCCCGTGCATGTCTGCTGATCTCGCTTGCTGTGCGCGCCATGCTACGCCCCGATTTGACGACAAACGCACGGGAAAGGTTGCTTGACGACCGACCGATACGGGCCCACTGCGATACTATAGTGATAATAGTCGGAGGACACAACGACCGGGGCTCGGCTCGCGATCGATCGGGTCGCGAGTCGCCGGTGTTCGGATCCCGGTCGCGACCCGAAAACAAAATGCTTGAATTCTGACGCGGAAGTGTTTACGCTTCTTCACATTCTCTGATCGCATCGCCGAAATGCAGCGCGATGTTCGGGTCGAGGGCGCCGCGCAAGAGCGCGGGCGAATCGGCCCGGTGAGACGTAGGTGCAGAGGGAAGGACATTGCGAGCGGAGTAGGCGGGTGCGAGAAACAACGACCGCGTAAGAAAGGAACGGCAATGGCGACGCGTCGGAAAACCCAAGGTGCAGGCGCCAGCAAGGCGAAGCGCAGTGCAGCGAAGGGGGCCGCGAAGCGGACATCGCGGAGGACGACGAGCGCGAGTACGAGGAGCACGGCCGCGGGGCGTTCCACCGCGACGAGGAGTACGGCGAAGAAGTCAGCCGTGAAGAAGTCGAAGGCGACGGGTGCGCGCAAGGCGGCGCGGAAGCCGAAGACGGCGGTCAGGAAGAGAGTTGGCGCGGCGAGGACGGTGAAGCGCGCGGCGAAGAAGGGCGGGCGCAAGGTCGCGAAGAAGGGCGTGCGGAAGGCGGCGAAGAAGTCGACGGCGAAGCGCGCGACGAAGAAGGGCGGGCGCAAGGTCGCGAAGAAGAGCACGCGGCGGCCCGCGGCGAGGACGGCGAAGCGGCCGGCGAAGAAGAGCACCCGCAAGGTCGCGAAGAAGAGCACACGTAAAGTCGCGAAGAAATCGACCGCGAAGAAGGGTGCGCGGCAGATGGCGAAGAAGGGCGCCCGTAAGGTGACGAAGAAGTCTGCCGCGAAACGAACGGTGAAGAAGGCCGCTCGTAAGGCGCCGAGGAAGGCCACCAAGAAGGCCGCGAAGAAGGGGCCGGCGGCGCGTAGGAAGACAACGACGCGACGCGCAAGGAAGGCCGGGGCCGCGGTGGCCGCCCCGGCGGCGTCCGCTCCTGTTTCGGCACAACGCGGCGGGCTCGGTGGTTCGAGGGTCGAGCCGCGGCCGAGCTTCGGCGTACCGGAGCCACGCCCGGCGCGGCCGGACCTCGAGCGGAAGGACGACGTCTTCAGCCCGAGGATCAGCCCGCTTTAGCGGGGCTGTTCATCTGCCACGAGACGAGAAGCGTCACGGGAACGACTCCTGTGACGCTTCTCGTGCGTTGGCGAGTTGGCGCGTTTCGGGTTACGAGTTACGAATTGCCGGTCCCGCAGCTCGAAACTCGACAACTCGGAACTCGACGACTGGAATCCATGACCGACTACAGCGAGCTCGACGGGGATGCGCCCGCGTTCGGGCGCAGCATTGAAGCGCGCTTCGAGCGGCGTGTGCTGATGAACCTGCCGAACCGGCACAACGAGCCGCTGCGCATGCTGCTCGAGCGCGTCAACGCCGATGACGAGCTGTACGCGCTCTGGCTCGCGACGAACGTCAACGCGATCGAGCGACTCGGCATGACGGATCACGGGCCGGTGCACGTGAAGATCGTCATGAACATCGCCTGCAAGCTCTATCGGCTGCTCGTGGATGGCGGTGTGCAGCCCGCGGTCGTGACGGGCTACGAGTTGGATGTGATGGATGGCGAGCTCATCGTCGCCGCCGCGGCACTGCTGCACGACGTCGGCATGTCCATCCACCGCTCGGACCACGAGGGTTTCTCGCTGTTCGTCGCGCAACCCAAGCTGACGACTCTGCTCGCCGACATCTACGATCTGCGCACTGCGACGATCATCCGCTCGGAAGTGCTGCACGCGATCATCGCGCACCGTGCCGGCGGCCGGCCGCTCACCATGGAGGCCGGGGTGGTCCGGGTCGCCGACGCGCTCGACCTGGCGAAAGGCCGCTCGCGCATTCCGTTCGCCGCCGGGTCGGTCAGCATCCATTCGATCTCGGCTGCCGCGATCGAGGCCGTGCACATCGAGCGAGGCGAGACCAAGCCCGTCCGGCTGCGCATCGACATGGTGAACTCGGCGGGTGTGTTCCAGCTCGACCAGCTGTTCCGCGAGAAGCTGGCGGGCAGCGGCCTCGAGCCGCACGTCGAGCTGGTCGCCACGATCGAAGGCGAAGGCGAGAAGCGGCTGTTCCAGGACTTCAGAATATAGGGCCTGAAGCTCAGGCCTCAGGATTCAAGAGCTGGCGTTCAGGCTGACGCGGCTCGGACTCGCCGATAGCGCGATTCATGCATCCAGGGTGGCGCGCGGCGCGTCGGCCGCAACGGCGCGAAGCCGATTTCAACTTGGGAGGACAAGGATGGACAGCGACACGGCGAGAGAGGAGTGGGTCCGCGAACTCGAGCAGTTCACGGACCGCAACGCGGGCCGGAGGACGGTGTTGGAGGTTGATGGCGCCGAGTTCGGAGCGCAGGAGCAGGAGCGGGACTATCCATTGCGCGGTGTCGCGTACGACCCGCGTGACGGTCGGCTCGAGATCATGCTCGGCGACGAGACGGGGACCAGCCGACACCTCACACACACGGTCGGGGACGTGAAGGAGGTCGACGTACTGACAGGGGAAGATGGTCGCGACCAGGCGTTGCGTGTCGAGCACGACGGCGGCACCCAAACGTTGCTCCGCTTGATCGGTTAATCGGTTCCCAGTTGCCGGGGTAGTCGGTTCCCAGTTGCCGGTTGAGCGGTTGCCGGTTCGGTTCCAGTCGTGCGATTCCCGGTGGTGGTTGTCCGGGTCTCAGTTCCGCGGTATCAATGCGAGAGATAGATCATGACATCCACGGGAACCGTCCAACCGGCCAGCCGTTGACCGGGAACCGGGAACCGGGAACCGATGGGAGATACGACGATGGCATTCACGTTGACGTCAACGGCGTTCGAACACCTGAAGGAGATTCCGACACGCCACACGGGCGAGGGGGACGATGTCTCACCGTCGCTCGAATGGTCGGGAGCGCCTGACGGCACCCAGAGCTACGCGCTGATCGTCGATGACCCGGACGCGCCGGATCCGGCAGCGCCGCGCATGACCTACGTGCATTGGGTGGTTTACAACATCCCGGCGAGCGCGTCCGGGCTGCCCGAGGCGGCGGGCGGCGCACTGCCGCAAGGCGCCCGCGAGGGTGTGAACGACTGGAAGCGCGTGGGCTACGGCGGCCCACATCCGCCGATCGGCCGGCACCGCTACTTTCACAAGCTGTACGCGCTCGACACGGCGTTGCCGGATCTTGGCAACCCGACGAAGGCCGAGCTGGAACGGGCAATGGAAGCGCACGTCCTCGGCATCGCCGAGCTCGTCGGCACATACGAAACGGGACAATGATGAATGCGGGACGCGGAATGGTGAATCATGTTCCTGATCCTGATGGTCATTCATCGTTCATCATTCATCATTCATCATTCCGATGACCGTCCTGAACGTTCCGAACGCGCTCTCGACGCTGCGTCTGGTCCTGGTGGTGCTGCTCTGGGTGCCGGCGCTCGCCGGGAAGAACGTGCTGGTCGCAATCGGCGTCATCATCGCGGGCGCGACCGATGTAGCCGATGGCATCATCGCGCGGGCCAGCGGCCAGCGCACTCGCTTCGGTAGCCAGCTCGACTCGGTCGCGGACCTCGCGCTGATGGGCTCGACGTTTGCCTGGCTTTTGATCCTGCGCCCCGGCTTCTTCGAAGAGAACCGGACGCTGCTCCTGGCGTGGGTCGGGCTGGGCTTGATCACGCTCGCGATCGGGTGGCTCCGGTACCGCAAGCTCGCGGACCTGCACCTCTATTCGGCGAAGACGGCCGGAGCGATCGCGTACATCTTCGCGATCTACCTGCTCCTGACCGGCCAATACGAGCGCTGGGCGTTCTACATCGCGTACGGCGTCTGCACGCTCGCCGTCCTCGAGACGTTGTTCGTGTTCTCGACCGGCCGCGGTCTCGAGCCGAAGGAGCGGAGTGGCTGCGCGCTCGTGCCCTTCACGGGCGGCGGGCCGGCGGGCCGACGTGTAGAGCCACGTTGAGGTACATCTTTTTCAGAATGGATGAAACGTATGGGCCAGTAAGGAATGCTCGCGCCAAGACGCCAAGCTCGCCAAGGATACGCTAAGACACCTTGGCGACACCTTCGCGTAGTTGGCGTCTTGCGAGAGAATTCCTGCCACGCACCGTGACATTTCCAATCGTAGCTTCTACTCAGTTGCCATGGCGCCGTTTGCGCCACCAGCGATCCCTGAAACGGGGCGGCGGCGGGGAACCCGCAACCCGCAACACGCCAACTCGCAACCCGTTTCTACTCAGCAGCAGCGTGCTCGGCGGCCTCGAC
>JBOHRM010000445.1:0-3066 GCA_050732715.1 Longimicrobiales bacterium | reverse complement strand
GGCCGGTGAAGTGCCGAGTGCGCCGGCGCCGCCGCGCGCCGGCGGGCTGCCGCCGCGCGAGCCGGTCGTCCGTGTCGGCATCATCGTCGACAGCGCGGCCGTCGATGTGAGCGCCACGACCGCGTTCGACGTGCATGCGGGTGATCGCACACTCGCGTCGCTGCCCGCGAACGAGGTCGTGACGTTCCGTGCAGCGGACGGCGCGATCGAGGCGGTCCGCGCGAGCGGCCAGCAACTGCCCGCGTCGGTCAGTCCGGTCCGCATCGTCGCGCGTGGCGGCGGCGTCGTCATCGGGGGCCGCCCGTACCGGGGCGAGGCGATCGTCATGCCGAGCACGGGCGGCGGCGTCACCGCGGTCAACGTCGTCGACCTCGAGCGCTATCTGCTCGGCGTCGTGCCGCGCGAGATCGGCGCGCGTCCGGCCGGCGAGATCGAAGCGGTCAAGGCGCAGGCGGTCGCGGCACGCACGTACGCGATCGGCAATCTGGGCGGCCGCGAGCAGCTGGGCTTCGATTTCTACGCTTCCGTGCTCGACCAGGTTTACGGCGGCGCCGAGGCGGAGGACTCGATCGCGAGCCGCGCCGTCGCCGAGACGCGCGGCGAGATCATCACCCACGACGGCCGGCCGATTCTCGCGTACTACAGCTCGACGTGCGGCGGCCGGACTGCCGCGATCGAGCAGTCGTGGCCGTGGCGGGCGCCACTGCCGTACTTGAAGTCGGTATCCGACATCGTGCCCGGCTCCGACAGCGCCTACTGCTCGACGTCGAACCGCTATCGCTGGGACACGACGTGGACGCGGGAGCAGCTCGTCGCGGTGCTCGGCGAAACGTTGAAGCAATACACGGGCGCCGCATCCGCCCGAGCCGACCCGGTCGAGGACATCGCGATCGTCGACACGAACGAGGCCGGCCGCGTGACACTCCGCATCACCGCCGGCGGGCAGAGCTACGTCGTTCGCGCCGACTCGATTCGCCGCGTGCTGCGCCCGCCGCCCGGCGACGCCCTGCTCAATAGCTCGCGCATATCCGCGGTCGGTCTCGAAACGGCGGATGGCCGCGTGACCGGCTTCGAGATCAGCGGCGGCGGCTGGGGCCACGGCATCGGGATGTGCCAGGTCGGCGCAATGGGCCGCGCGCGCGCCGGCCAGACCTATCGCGAGATCCTCACGACATACTACACTGGCACGGAGATTCGCAGACTCTATTAGGGTGGTCGGGTTTGCGAGTCGCAGCAACTCGTGACTCGTGACTCGGAGCTCGTGACTCGTGACTCGTGACTCGGAACTCCCGAGAAGAGAAAGCAGCATGAAACGGACGCTATTCATCGCGCTGGCGCTGGCCGCGCACACGGCCGCGGCCGCGGCCGCGCAAACGCTCGCGGACTACGACTACGACAACCTCAGCTTCCGGGGTATCGGCTTCGATGTCGGTTACATCTGGCCGAACAAGGTCGACCCGACGCCGGCGTACAGCCTCAAGCTCGATCTCGGTTTCCTGGGTCCGGCCGTGCGCATCATGCCGTCGATCACCTACTGGCGTTCCGAGTTGAAGCGCGGCGAGCTCGAGCGTTTCGCCGACCGCCTCGAGCAGCTGCCATCACTGCGAGACCAGAACATCACCATCGATCCCAGCGAGCTCGGCGCGGTCAAATGGAACGACGTCTCGCTCGCCGTCGACGCGCAGATGGTCTGGACCGCGCCGTTCGACGTCTACACCTACGTTGGCGCCGGCCTCGGCCTGCACGTCCTGCGCGGCTCCGGTGACGCGATCAATGACACATTCGTCGAGGACCTGCTCGATGCCACGACGGCCGGCGTATCGTTGAGCGCGGGCCTCGAGCTCGAGCCGATCCGCGTGCTGCGTCTGTATGGGGAGGCGAGGTACACGGCGGTGACCGACGTGAGCTACCCCGGCATCCGTTTCGGTGCGGCGCTGATGCTGCCCTCCGCGACGACCGCCACGGCGGCGTCGGCCGGCGACCGCTGATGGAGGAGCGCGCGCCCATCCGCGTCGGCGTCCTCGGCGTCGGCGCGATCGCGCAGGTCGTTCACTTGCCGATCCTGAGCCAGCTCGAGAGCATGAAGCTCGTCGCCGTATGCGACGTCGACCGCGACAAGGCACGCGCGATCGCCGCGCGTTTCGGCATCCGCGTGCACGATTCAGATGACGACGTCTTCCGTGCCGACGACCTCGATGCGCTCGTCATTTGCACGCCGAGCCACCTGCACGAGGCCCAGGCGGTCGCCGCGCTCGAGAGCGGCAAACACGTGCTCGTCGAGAAGCCGCTCGCGATCGACGCCGCGGCCGCGGAACGCGTCATCCGCGCGGCAGAAGCGGCAGGCCGTGTGCTGATGGTCGCCATGAACAATCGCTTCCGCCCAGACACGATGGCGCTCCGCCCGTTCGCCGAGGGTGGCGAGCTCGGCGAACTCTTCCTCGCCCGCGGCGAATGGCTGAACCGCAAGGTGCGCGTCGTGCGCCCGACCTGGCGACACCGCAAGGCGACCGCCGGCGGCGGCGCGATGATGGACCTCGGTGTGCAGATGCTCGATCTCTCGATGTGGATGCTCGGTTTTCCTCGCGCGCGAAGCGTCTGCGCGCACATCCACCGTGGCGAAGGCATGGAGGTCGAGGATGCGGCAGCGTTCTCGCTTCGCCTCGAGACGGGCGCCGCCGTTTCCTTCACCGTGAGCTGGAGCCTGGTGGCCGCGCGCGACCGGCACACCATGCGGCTGCTCGGCACGCGCGGCTCCGGCGCGATCGCGCCGCTCGCGGTCTACAAGGAGGGCGAGGCCGGACACCTGCTCGACGTTACACCCGCGGTACCGCCCGGCCGCGAGAACCTCTACACCGCGAGCTACCGCCAGGAGATGCAGACGTTCCTCGAGACCGTGCACGGTGACCGGCCCCTCGCGTTGCCGCACGAACAGATCGAGCTCATGCGGCTCATCACGCTCGCCTACCGCTCCGCGGAAGAGAACCGCGAAGTCGACGCGTAGAATCCAGGCCTCGATGCAGCGACAGCCTCTCACCTCGGGGGAGAGGTCGGCGCAAGCGCCGGGTG
>JBOHRM010000444.1:0-7614 GCA_050732715.1 Longimicrobiales bacterium | reverse complement strand
GTGAGGGAAAACGCGGTGCGTCGCATCGGCATCCTCGGGTCGTATGGCGGGTTGAACCTGGGCGATGAGGCGATCCTGCACGCCATGGTCGAACCGTTTCGCGGCTTACCCGTCGAGATCACGGTGCTCAGCCGGAACCCCGAGGACACATTGAAGCGCCATGATGTGGACCGGGCCGTGCCCGTGCGCGAGCTGACGCGCGACGAGGCGCGCGAGGAAGTTCGCCGGCTCGATCTGCTGATCCTCGGCGGCGGCGGGATCCTCTACGACCGCGGCGCGCACAACTATCTGCGCATCGTCACGCTGGCGCACGAGCTCGACATCGCCACAATGGTCTACGCCGTGAGTGCCGGCCCGCTCGAGGACCGCGCCACGCAGAAGGCGGTCAGGGCCGCGCTCGAGCGCGCCGCGATCGTGACCGTGCGCGACCGCCACGCGCGATCGTTGCTCGAAGAGATCGGCGTCAAACGGGAGGTCATCGTGACCGCCGATCCCGCACTGCTGCTACCGGCCGAGCCGCTGCCCGACGGCACGCTGGAACGAGAGGGGCTCGACGTCGGGAACACGCTCGTCGGCATCTCGGTGCGCGAGCCGGGTCCGGCGGCGCCGGATATCGACGTCGAGCACTATCACGACCTGCTCGCGAACGCGGCCGACTTCATGATCGACCGGCTCGATGCACACGTCGCCTTCGTGCCAATGGAACGAAACCGCGAGGACCTTCAGCAGAGTCACGCCGTCGTCGCACGCATGCAGCACGCCGCGTCCGCGACGATCCTGAAGGGCGAGTACTCGGCCGGTCAACTGCGAACGCTCATCGGCCACTTCGATTTCGCGTTCGGCATGCGCCTGCACTTCCTGATCTTCGCCGCGCTCGAAGGCGTGCCGTTCATCCCGCTGCCCTACGCGCCGAAGGTCAAAGCGTTCCTGGAAGATCTGGGGCTCGACGACCGGGGTCCCCGCGCGACGAATGTCGCGTGGGGTAGAGGCGATGTCGAGCCGCTTCAGCGCGTCTCCGCCGGCCCGCTGCTCGCGCACATCGATCGGTCCTGGGATCTACGCGCCGGCCTGCGCGCACGCATCGAGGCGCACTTGCCCGCGCTCCAAGCCCGCGCCCGGGAGACGCATGTGCACGCGCTCACGCTGCTGCGCCTGAATGATCTGGAACCTTCCTCCGCGTGATGCCCGTACTCCGCCGTCCCGACGCTCACACGACGATCGAGCTGCCGCCGCGCCACGCCACGCTCGCCGGCGAATGCGATGTCCTGGTGGTAGGCGGAGGCCCGGCCGGCCTCGGCGCCGCCGTCGGCGCCGCGCGCGCCGGCCGGGATGTCATCCTGGCCGAGCGATACGGCTTCCTCGGCGGCAACGCGACGGCCGCGCTCGTCATGCCGCTCATGTCGTTCCACACACAGCGGCCGTCACGCGAGCCGCCTTCGGTCACCGGCCTGCTGCCTACCGACCAGGGCGTCGGCGACGCCGTGATCGCCGGGATCGTGCGGGAGCTGATCGAGCGACTGGTCCGCGCTCGCGGCGCCATCGAACCCTCGTTCGACACCGGCTACGTCGTCCCGTTCGACCCGGAGATCTTCAAGCTCATCGCGCTCGAACTGCTCGATGACGCCGGCGTCCGCTTCCTCCTGCACGCATTCGCCAGCGGATACGTGCGCGAGCGGGACGCGCATTATGTCGTGTTCGAGACGAAGTCGGGCCCGATCGCCATCCGCGCGCGTACCGTCGTCGACTGCACCGGTGACGGCGATGTCGCCGTGCGTGCCGGCGCGCCCTACGAGATCGGCCGCGAATCGGATGGCCTCGTGCAGCCGATGACGCTGATGTGCCGTATGGTCGACTTCGCGCACGACGCGTTCGCCGAGTATGTGCGCGCGCACCCGGATCAGTGGCGTGGCGTGAACGGCCTCTGGGAGCTGGTTCGCCGCGCGACCGAAGCGGGCGAGCTCGATCTCGCGCGCGAAGACATCCTCTTCTTCGCGACGCCGCACCCGCACGAAGTCAGCCTGAACTGCACGCGGATCACCGACGTGCTCGGCACGAACGTCTGGGATCTGACGTACGCCGAGTGGGAGGGCCGGCGGCAGCTCCGACAGATCGCCGCGTTCATGCGCCGTTACGTGCCCGGCTTCGAGGAGGCGTACGTCGCGCAGAGCGGCGTGCAGGTCGGTGTCCGCGAGACTCGCCGCGTCACCGGAGAATACCGCATCACGGCGGACGATTTGCTCGGTGCGCGCAAGTTCGAAGACGTCGTCGCGCGCGGAACGTACCCCGTCGACATCCACAACCCACACGGCAAGGGCACGGTTCTGAAGCGACTGCCACCAGGCGAGGCGTACGATATCCCGCTGCGCGCGCTGTTGCCGCTCGACGTTGAGGGCATCATCGTAGCCGGCCGCTGCATCTCCGGAACACACGAAGCGCTCTCGGCCTATCGCGTCATGCCGATCTCGATGGCTACGGGCCAGGCCGCGGGAATCTGCGCCGCGCTCGCAGCCGACCGCCACGTCACACCGCACGCCGTGCCCGCCGCGCTCGTGCAGGAAGAGCTGAAACGGCAGGGCGCGGACCAGGGGTGACGATCGCCTCGTGAGGGCCGCGTGAGCCGCCCCGGGTGCGCCCGCCGGATCATCCGCGAGCCCCGTCGTGGGAGGACGGCCGCCGCGCTCGGTTTCGCGCTACAGCCACTTCTTGCGGCGGAAGTACCTGAGCATTCCGCCGGCCACGACGGCCATCAACAAAAGGACGACGGGATAGCCCCACCGCCATTGGAGCTCGGGCATGCGTTCGAAGTTCATGCCGTAGATGCCGACGATGAATGTAAGGGGAATGAAAAGTGTCGCGATGATCGTCAGCACCTTCATGACCTCGTTCATCCGGTTGCTGACGTTGGAGAGGTAGAGATCCATCAGGCTCGACAACAGCTCACGCATCGTCTCGATCGTGTCGATGACCTGTACGGTGTGGTCGTAGGCGTCGCGAAGGAACACCCTGGTGGGCTCCGAGATCAGCTCGTTCTGCTCCCGGACCAGCGAGTTGAGCACATCGCGCAGCGGCCACACGGCCCTTCGCATCACGAGCAGCTCGCGTCTCACGTGGTGGACTTCGCTGATGATCTCGCGCGAGGGGCCGCCCATGACCTCGTCCTCGAGTGCCTCGAGTCGGTCACCGACCTTCTCGACCACATTGAAGTACTCGTCGACGATCGCGTCGACCAGCGTATAGGCCAGGAAATCGGCAGGCCGATCGCGAAGCGGGCCCTTCCCGGAACGGATTCGCGCCCGGATCGGATCGAACGAGTCCCCGGGCTGCTCTTGGAACGAGAGAACGTAGTCGTGGCCGAGAACGATGCTGAGCTGGTCCTCGCTCACGCTCGCCCGAGTCTCGTCGTACTCGAGGGCGCGAAGCACGATGTAGAGCTGGTCGTCGTATTCCTCGACCTTGGGCCGCTGGCCGATGCTTACGACATCTTCGAGGACCAGCGGATGGAGGCCGGCCCGTTCGCCGAGCGATCGAAGCTGCTCGACGTCGTGGAGACCGTCGATATTGAGCCAGGCGACGAAGCCGGTACGACCGAGTGGGAAACAATCCGGCACGGACGTCGGCGTCCGTTCCTCGACCTCGTCCTTGTTATACTCGAACAATCCGAAACGGACTTCGGCGACCCTGCGCTGGCCCGTGTGAACGAGTGTGCCCGGCGCGGCGCCGGGCTGCTTGCCGCGCCGTCGAATCAGCCGTCCTCCCACCCGTGGAGCGTCGGCGCCGCCGTGAGCACCCGTGACCGAGTCATCGAGCACGCGCGTCAGCCTCGTCGAGCGAGCGTCAGGTGATAGACCGGTTGGAGTCGCTCGAGCGTGACCATGACCGCGCCCTCCGCTTGCAGCTCGAGCAGCACCTTCCCGAGGATCGCTTTGAGCTCGCGTGATTTCTTGGCAGCCACGGTCTCGAGCAATGCATCCTCGATCCGCTGGAGACGCGGCTCGAGCCAGGGCACGCCGCCGTCATCGAGATCGACAACCGGATCGCGTGGCGCGGCATAGCCGCTGTAGGCGATGTCGATGGCCACGCCGTACTCGTGAGCGCTCTCGCCGCGCGCGGCGTTTGGGTTCACTCGACGGAGCGCTTCTTGGAGCTCGGCGGTGCGCAGCGCCGACGTCACCTCGAGGCGGTACGGCGGCAGCCCCATGTCTAGCAGTCGGCCCTTAAACCGCGTTGCGATCTCATCGAGCAACGCTCGGGTGCCCGGCGTCACCCACGGCATCGAGTAGTCGAGCTCGCGCACGATCCAGTACTCGGTGCTGTCCTCGAGCGGAACGAGTCGATCCTCCTGCTCGAGCTGTCGGATCGCGGCGCTGTCCGCCACGCGTACGCCGAGATCGCGCGCGCGCGCCAGCTGCACGGCGCCGCCATGGCTGCGCAACCTCGATTCCTCGGCAGGAGTGAGCAGTGGGACCGGCAGCAGGACGTCATCGATCGAGTCGACCACAACGGCGATCTCGGCGAAAGCATCATCCAGCGCTCGCCGGATCGCGGCGGTATCCGCCGCCGTCGCGGCCGCGCCGCTCACGCCGCTCGACGACCCGTCCGCCGCCGGCGCCGCTGCCCGCGAACACGCTGACACGAGTAGAGCGGCGAGCAGAACGACCTCGGCGCGGGCGGCGCCCCGCCTTCGCCCGTGCTCTCCGTGCCCGAGCTGACGGGCGGGCGAAAGAACCCCCTCACCCTGACCCTCTCCCCCGGCGGGGGAGACGGGAGCTCTCTGACAAGCTCCGAGGATGTGTGGCGCTTGGGCGGACAGCTCGTCGGCCGGCGGCGTCACCGCCGCGAGACCTCGCGCGCCTCCTTCGTGTGCTTGCCAAACCAGTCCATCAGGTAGAGCTGGGTACGCATCGCGTTCGATGGCTTCGAGCTGGTGCCGTGGTACTCGTCGTTGAAGCGCAGCAACACCGTCTCGACGCCGAGCACCTTGAGCGCGGCATAATACTCTTCCGTCTGCGACATCGGCGTGCGCAGATCGAGCTCGCCGGTCATCAACAGCGTCGGCGTCGTCACCTTGCCTACGTGCATGATCGGCGAATGTTCGAGCCATGCCGTCGGATCGTCCCAGAAGTAGCCATCGAACCTGTGATATCCCCACTGCACGATGTCGGCCGTACCGGCGAAGCTGATCCAGTTCACGACCGGGCAGCGCACCGCCGCCGCCGCGAAGCGGTCGGTCTGGCCGATCGCCCAGCTCGACAGCACGCCACCTCCGCTGCACCCCGTCACGTACAACCGGTCCGCGTCGACGTAGTCGCGGGCGAGCACCGCGTCGACACCGGCCATCAGATCATCGTGGTCGACGCTCGGATACGCCTTGTCGATCGCATTGCCGAACGCGGTACCGTAGCCGGTCGAGCCGCGCGGGTTCGTGTACAGCACCACGTAGCCGTTCGACGCGTAGGTCTGGTACGGCCACGAGAAGGACACGTTGTACATCCCGTGCGGGCCGCCGTGGATGTCGAGCACGAGCGGATAGGTCCTCGACTCGTCGAAATCCGGCGGCTTCACGATCCACCCCTGGACCCGCGTCCCGTCCGTCGACTCGTACCAGACCTCCTCGACCTCGCCGAGCCGTTTGCCGCCGAGCACGTCGGCATTCACATCCGTGAGCTTCGTCAACATTGCGGCGCCCAACGCGTCCTCCGCCGGCCCGAGCGCGATCCGCACGATATCACCAGGCTCGTGAAACGAGGCCGCGGTACCCACTGCCGTGCCGTTCGCCGCGACCGAGGAGAGCGCGAGCATGTGCACGCCGTCCGTCACTGGCTCGACGCCGCGCCCGTCCGCTGCGGCGTAGTGGATGTTCTGCGTGCCGCCGTCACCCGCCGTGAAGTAGATGCCACGGCCGTCCGCGCTCCAGTGCAGCGATCCCGCGTCTCGGTCGAGGTCTCCCGAGACCTTCGCGGGCGCGCCGCCGCCCACCGGCGCCACGTACAGCTCCGAGGTCTTGTAGCTCTGGAGCGTAAACGGATAGCCGGTGAACGCCACACGTTCTCCGTCCGGTGCGACGACGGGGCCCGTCCAGTTTCCCTTCTCCGTCACGACCTGCCGTACGTCACCCGACGCGACATCGACCGCATAGATGTAGGTCTGCGCGTAACCGTCGAGCTCGGGTGACTCGTCCATCAACCCGTCGAACACGATCTCGCGGCCGTCCGCCGTCCAGCCGATGCCGGCGCCGAAGCCTAGCCCCGAGAAGCGCGCGCCCACGTTCCAATCGCCGCTCGTGAGCTGGCGCGGCGTGCCGCCCTCAGCCGGAACCACGAACAGATGCGTGAACCCTTCCTCCATGAACCCGCGCCGGTCCTGCCGGTAGTGTGTCTTCGTCACCATGCGCGGCGCCTTCGTCCAGTTCGCGCCCTCCGGCGCCGACGGCATGTCAATGCTCCAACTCTCCTCCTCGGGCACGAGCATGACGAACGCGATCGACTCGCCGTCCGGAGACCACTCGATGCTCGAAGGCGACTCCGTCACTCGCGTCACTTGTGACGTCGCACCCTCCGCGTCCATCCAGCGCACGAAGATCTGCGCACCGTCAGGCTCGCCCTCCGCCAGATACGCGATCCGCGTCCCGTCCGATGACCACGTCGGCTCCGAACCCTTGCCCAAAAACCGCTTCCTGCTGCCGTCCACGTTCATGATCCAGAGCTCGGAATCCCACGAATCCTCGAGCTTGTTCACGTGGCTCCGCGTGTAGATGATCTGCGTGCCGTCCGGCGAAAGCTCCGGGCTGCCCACGCGCTCGAGATCGAGATAGTCCGCGACCTGCAGAAACGCGTCGTTCGCCCGCTCGGTCGAAGCCGCTTGATCACTCGGTCTCGGATCGGAGGGCCGCGGCTGTTGCCCGCCGAGAGGCGCGACCGCCAGACCGCCGAGCAAGGCGAAAACCATGGAGGTCGCAACCATGCGCGACAGGGAAACCACAACCATGCGGGACGGGGAGACCCCAACTGCTCGGGACGCGGGACGAGCCGTCGATAACGCCTTCATCGCTACCCTCCTTGGATGGCCGGCGGCGCTCCAGCGGTTGGTGGCCAGACGAGGCCGCCGTCGTGTGAGACGCTGAAATCGACGGCCGCCGGCCGCCGCCCGCAAGGTCACCCCGCCAGTCTTCCATTGCTGCTCGAGGTTGTGGCACTGCACCGCGACGCTGGACCGAACCGCGCCGCCCAGATGCGGCAAGCGCGGCAGGCCGCCCTATTGACATTCGATACGAGTGATCCCATGATCCCTATCGAGTCTCGATAGGAGGACCGGTGGCGCGAGAACGGACCGCATTGCTCCAGGGCACGCTGGACCTTCTGATCCTGAAGGCGCTGGCCGCCGGCGACCTGCACGGGCTGGGCGTGTCGCGGCGGATCGAGCAGATCACGGGCGGCACGTTCATCGTCCGGCCCGGCTCGCTGTTCCCTGCCCTACACCGTCTGGAGGAAGCCGGCTGGCTGGCGTCGAGCTGGGGGGCTTCCGAGAACAACCGCCGCGCGAAGTACTACCGGCTGACGCGAACGGGTCGGAAGCAGCTGGGCGAAGAAGCCGCCGAATGGAACCGGATCGCGCTGG
>JBOHRM010000443.1:0-4506 GCA_050732715.1 Longimicrobiales bacterium | reverse complement strand
GCTTCACGGAATTCGACATGGAGCCGCCGAGGCGCGTACTGGGGTTGACCAGGGTCGACGATCGCCTCGTGCTGTTCTTCGACGCCGTGTTCGCCGTCGCTCGAAGATGAGCGCGCACCTCGATGCGGATGTCGCGATCGTCGGCGCCGGTCCCGCCGGCTCTATTGCCGCCGCGCTGATCGCGGGCGAGGGCTTCGACGTGCTGCTCGTCGACCGGCACGCGTTCCCCCGACCGAAGCCGTGCGGCGACTGCTTGAGCCCTGAGGCATCACGCGTGCTCGACCGGCTCGGCGTTCTCGAGCATGTCACCGCGGCCGGGCCGGCACGGCTCGAGGGCTGGCGCGTGGTCGGTCCCAGCGGCGCGGCGTTCGACGCGCGCTTCATCGACATCTGCGACGGCGATGCGCGCATCGCTTCTGCACTGGCGATCGAACGCTCACGCCTCGACGCCGTGCTGCTCGATCACGCAGTGCGCGCAGGCGCACGGTTCGCCGCGCCACTGCACGTCACGCGACTCGCCACACGTGAGAACCACATGACGCGGCTGGAATGCCGCGTCCCGGCGCGAGCACGGGCTGGATCCGGCACGCAACACTCGCCCGCCGATTGGCGCTGCCGCGCGGAGACCGTCACGATCCGTGCGCCGCTCGTCATCGGGGCCGACGGGTTACGCTCCGTCATCGCCCGCGAGATCGGCGCGCACACGCGGCCGCCACGGCGTCGCAAGTTCTCGTTCACCGCGCATGCGGCGGGCGTTCGCGACGTCACGACCATCGGCGAGCTGCACGTCACGGACGGTGCCTGCGTCGGGATTGCCCCGGTCACGTCCGTGGCGAGCACATCGGGATCCGTGGACCGGGTCGTCGAAGCGCCGGGACGGCCACCGCCTCGTGCCCTGCCTCCGTCGCCCCAGGGGCGAAGCTCGACACCGATGTGCAACGTCACGCTCGTGGTCGAGTCGGGTGCGCTCGATCGCGCCCCGGCGGCCGACCCCGTTGCGTTCTTCGCGGCGATGCTCGAGCGGTTCCCCGCGCTGCGCGGCCGGCTTCGCGATACGAGCCTGGTCGATCATGGGATGGCGGGTGAACCGAAACCGCTGCTCGCCTCGGGATCGTTCGACCGGCCCGCCCGCCGCATCGCGGCCGGGGGCGTCGCGCTCGCGGGCGACGCCGCGGGCTACTTCGACCCGTTCACCGGCCAGGGCATCTACCACGCGCTCGCAGGCGCCGAGATGCTGGCACACGCGGCGTGTCGCGCGCTCGAGCGGCCGAGCACGGCCCAAGGCGAGTTCCTCGACTACGCGCGCCGATACACGCGTCTCGTTCGCCCGGTGCACCGCGTACAACGGCTGATCGATGAGGTCTTGCGCCGCCCCGCGCTCGCGGACGCGGCGATCGCCCGACTCGGCCGCCGGCCCCTCGCCGCCCACGCATTGCTCGCCGTCACCGGTGACCTGCGCCGCCCCGTGTCCTTGCTTTCACCCGCCGTGCTGCTCAGCTTGGCCTCGCCGATATGAAGATCGTAGATGAGCTGTTCATGCACGCACGGGCCGACGTCTGCTTCGACGTCGCCGCCGACGTCGAACGATGGCCCGATGTCCTGTCGCACTACCGGTGGGTCCGGTTCCTCGACAAGCGCGGCTTCGGCCACGGCCGCGTCGAGATGGCGGCGTGGCGCGAGTTCGTCGGTCCCGCACGGTACCCGACCTGGTGGGTCTCCGAGATGCGTAGCGACGCCGCCGAGCCGGCCGTCTACTATCGCCATGTGCGCGGCGTCACCACCGGTATGGACGTGAAGTGGGCGTTCCGGCCCACGGACGCCGGCACACACGTCCGCATCACGCACGACTGGCGGGGACCGGCGTGGCCGCTCATCGGCCGCTTCTCCTGGCAGCACGTCATCGCGCCACACTTCGTCAGCGCCATCGCCGGGCGCACACTGCGCGGCGTCGCCGCGGAGGCGGAGCGTCTGTCGCCGCACGGCCGGGCCGGGTAATGGACCCCGTCAACGGCCAGCCGCCGCATCGTGTCGCCGTGACCGGGATCGGTCCAATCACGGCGATCGGCACGGGCATCGCCGCGTTCTGGGATGGGCTCCGCCGCGAGCAGTCGCCGATCCGCAGGATCACGCGCTTCGACGCATCGCCATGGCGCTCGCGTATCGCCGCCGAGGTCGACGACTTCGAGCCCCGCGACTGGATCGACGTCAGGGCCCTCCGCCGCCTCGACCGTTTCGGCCAGTTCTCGCTCGCCTGCGCACGCCTCGCCATCGACGACGCACGGCTCGACACCACCCGGCTCGAACCCGATGACGTCGCCGTCCAGATGGGCACCGCGCTCGGCGGCATCGCCTACGCCGAGGAGCAGAACGCGCGGCTCAACGCCGGCGGCATCCGCGCCGTCGACCCGCGCGTCGCGCTCACCACGTTCGGCGGCGCCGCCAGCTGCTCGATCGCCATCGAATTCGGTTTCACCGGCCCCAACTCGACGAACGCGATGTCGTGCGCATCCGGCTCGATTGCGATCGGAGAGGCGTGGCGGCTGATCCGTGACGGTGAGGTGCGCGTCGCTGTCGCGGGCGGCGTCGAGGCGCCGCTCGCACCGCTCTGCTTCGGCGCGTTCGCGATCATCCGCGCCATGAGCACGCGCAACGACGACCCTGAGCGTGCATGCCGCCCGTTCGACGCGCGCCGCGACGGCTTCATCATGGGTGAAGGCGCGTGCGCGCTCGTGCTCGAGCAATGGCAGCACGCCCTCGACCGCGGCGCACGCATCTACGCAGAGGTCGCAGGCTACGGCATCACCAACGACGCCCACCATATGGCCGCGCCCCGACCCGACGGCGCCCAGGCGGCGCGCGCAATGCGACGCGCGCTCGAGACCGCCGGCGTCACGCCCACCGACGTCGACTTCATCAGCCCACACGGCTCGTCCACACCGCTCAACGACGCGACCGAGAGCCGCGCGATCAAACAGGTCCTGGGAGCGCACGCCTACGGCATCCCGCTCAGCGCGACCAAGCCGTACCATGCGCATGCGCTCGGCGCGTCCGGCGCAATCGAAGCCGCGATCTGCTGCCTCGCCGTCCACAACGGCTGGATCCCGCCCACGCTCAACTTCGAGGACGGCGGCAGTGACTGCGACCTCGACTACGTGCCCGCGCACGGCCGCCCGTTCCACCCCACCACAGCGCTGTCCAACTCGTTCGGCTTCGGCGGCATCAACGCCGCGCTCCTGCTCCGTTCGCCCTCGATCGTCCCTACCGGTTAGCCGGTTCCCCGTTCCCGAGCCGACCACCGAGAACCGCATGACTGGGAACCGCACAACTGGCTAACGGACTGGACCAGCGCCGCTGGCGGCCTCGCGACTGCCACAGCCGAGCCCCGCCCGCAAGGACGGCCGAAAGCACCATGCGCCCAAACCGGCACGCTCGATACGAGTGTTGCGTCTGCCGCACTCGCGCGTATCTTTCTCGCGTGCTGGTGCTCGCTGCGGTCGCATAGGCACGCAACCTGCTGGTCCGGGATGCGACGGCCAATCGCGTCGGACGAGTTCGCCGGCGCGATCGATGGGGTTCGGCTGGAACGACTGCCCGAAAGGGTCGTTCCTGCGTGGCAAGGTTCCTGCAATCCGGACCGCAGGTACCGTCAGCGAATCGGAGGTGCGGGTTGTGAGTGCGGCGGGCAATGCCGTGCGAACGTCCGCAACACGACCAGAGGAGGATGTATGAGGATGCTCGTAAGGGTAGCAACCGCTGCGGCGCTGTCGGCCGTCGTCGCAGTACCCGCATCGGCACAGTTCTGGAGAGCCGACATCGGTATTAACGGTGGCGGCACATGGTGGAGCAACCTGATGTCGAGCGGCGACGATGTCTTCGACGTCAACGGTAACCAACAGGCGCTCGGTGAAAGCCTTCACTTCGGTGACCGAATCGGCTGGATCACCGGCGCTCAGGCGACGCTGTGGATCACCAACCGCTTCGGGATCCGCGCCAACGCGACGTACAGCGACGCGCCTCTCGAGATAACGAGCGGCCGGATCAGCGATGATATCAACCTGTGGAGCGGCAGCGGCGACCTGCTTTACCGCTTCGTGCGCGGACCGCACGAGGAGTGGCAAGGCTTCGAGGTCCTGCCCTACATCGCGGCAGGCGCCGGCGCGAAGTGGATCAACCCCGCCGGACACGGCGCCAACTGCTTCGACAGCGGAGCGGTCGGTGACAGTGAATCGTGCTTGCCGTTCCTCGTCGATCTGGACGGCGTCACCCCCGGAATACTCGCGCTGAACAAATCCACTCGCTTCATGGGCCTGATCGGTCTCGGCACGGACCTCCGCTTCGCGCGGCACTGGTCAGCACGGATCGAAGTCGATGACCGTATCTACAAGCCCGAGATCTTCGCGTTCGACAACTGCGTCGGCGCACCCCCCTTCGACTGCATTGACAGGTTCGACGGCAACGTCTCGAAGACCGTCCACGAGGTTTCCGCGACGGCCGGTATCCATTACC
>JBOHRM010000442.1:0-2641 GCA_050732715.1 Longimicrobiales bacterium | reverse complement strand
AGCCTGCACCTCGTACGGAGCAGCATGCATCTCGGTGCGGACGTCGGCGCGTCACCGCTGTTTGCGACGCTATTTGGTTCACCTGCATTCTTTCCGGACAGTCGCGGCTTCTGGGTCGTGCCACCCGAGGTGCCGCAATCGCTGTATGACAACCCGCAAGACATCAACCGGTACACGGGCGGCGTCACGCTGAACCATCGTCCGGCGTCGTGGTTCTCACATCAGCTGGTCGTTGGCGTCGACTATACGTCGGAGGACAGCCGCGCGCTCGAGCGTTTCGCGCCGTCCGAGCTGGCGCCGTTCGTAGCGGCCCTCGGCGGTGCGACGGCGCCGGCCGGCCGCATCTCGCAGGTGCTGCGCAACAGCACGGTCTTCACGGGCGACTACGCGGGCCGCTTCACGTTCGACCTCTCGCCGGCAATGACGTCGGTCTCGTCGTTTGGCGGACAGTTCGTGCGCAAAGACCTGAAGCAAAGCACGCTAGGCGGCACCATCTTTCCGGCACCCGGTGTCGAGACGGTCTCGGCAACGGCGATCAAGACCGATCCGACTCAGTCGGTGCTCGTCAACACCACGCTCGGTGTGTACGGCCAGCAGCAGTTCGGCTGGCGTGATCGCCTGTTCCTCACGGGTGCCGTGCGTGTGGACAACAACAGCGCATTCGGCGAGGACTTCGATCTCGTCGTGTACCCGAAGGTGAGCGCGGCGTGGGTCGCCAGCGACGAGCAGTTCTGGAGGATTGGTGCAATCAACACACTCAAGCTGCGCGCCGCCTATGGTCAGTCGGGTCAACAGCCGGACGCATTCGCGGCGCTCCGCACGCTGTCGCCGGCGGCGCGCGGCAATGGCGTGAGCGGCGTCACACCTGAGTCCTACGGCAATGCGGAGCTGAAGCCGGAACGCGGCACGGAGCTCGAGCTCGGCTTCGAGGCGGCCCTATTCGGTCGCCTTGCGCTCGATTTCACCTACTTCACGAAGCGCACGAAGGACGCGATCCTCGAGCGTGAGACGGCGCCATCGGGTGGCTTCCCGGGTGACCAGTTCATCAATGTCGGCGAGATCAGCAACCGCGGCATCGAGCTGCAGGCCACATTGCAGGCGCTGACGGGTGAGGGCCTTGCGTGGGAGATCAGCGGCAATATCGCGACCAACAAGGACCGCATCGAGGATCTCGGCGACCTGCCGTTCATCGGCATTGGCGCGGCGCAGCGGCACACCGAGGGCCACCCGATTTCCGGCTTCTGGTCACGTCGTATCGCAAGCGCGGACCGCGATCCCGAAACCCACGAGATCAGCAACACTTTGTGTGACGGCAGCCCGAACGCCGAGCCGTTGCCGTGCGATCAGGCACCGGCGGTCTACCTCGGCACACCGACGCCGTCATTGACGGCGGCCATCGCGAGCACCGTCACCATTGCACGCCGGCTGACGCTGTACGGTCTCATCGACATGAAGAGCGGTCACAAGCTCTACAACATCAACGAGTGGGGCCGTTGTGGCGCGGTCGTGCCCGTGTGCGAAGCGGTCTACCGGCCAGAGAAGTACACGACCGAGTATCTCGCCGCGATCTCGCCGGCGGGGTTCACCGCCTCGGTCGCCGACCCGTACATCCAGGACGCGTCCTTCGCGAGGCTGCGCGAGGTGTCCGCGACCTATCGGATTCCCGAACAGTGGCTCGGTCGGATCGGCCTGTCGTCGGCATCGCTCACGATCGCCGGCCGCAATCTCGCGACCTGGACCGATTACGACGGCATCGACCCGGAGGTCACGACGCCAGGCAATGTCGGCGCCGATCAGGGGCTGACGCCGCCGCTCACGCAGTTCATCGCCACGCTCAACTTCTCGTTCTGATCATGGGCACTCACCGTCAGGAAGGGAGCACCCCCATGGGTATGCCACGATTCTCCGGGCCCGCCGCGTGCTGCTCGTGTGGCCGCTGCTCGCCGGCGTGGCCGCCTGCTCCGACATCACGAACCTCGAGCAGAGCGACCCTGGCGAAATTCTGGTGCGCGATGCGTACGTCCCCGACAATGCAAAGCTGCTCGTCAACGGTGCGATCGGCGATTTCGAGTGCGCGTTCCATCGCTACGTCGTGGCCGGCGGACTCATGAGCGACGAGCTCGCGAACGCCTGGCTGCACTCGGACAACTACCCGTACGATTCGCGCAACAACCCGACGAATGGCAATTACGGTACGAGCGGTTGCGGTGGTGCTCAGTTCATGGGTGTCTACACGCCCCTGTCGGTTGCGCGGGCGTCGGCGGACACGATCCTCGCGCGACTCGAGGAGTGGACGGACGACGAGGTCGAGGATCGCCAGTCATTGATCGCGACGTCCGCGGCATACGCCGGCTACAGCCTGCTGCTGCTCGGTGAGGCGATGTGCTCGGCCGCGATCGACATCGGGGGGGAGCTGAGTCGGGAGGAGCTGTGGCGTGAAGCGGAGTCGCGGTTCGACCACGCGATCACGGCCGCGACCGCGGCGGGTGACGCGACGATGATGCACTTCGCCACGCTCGGCCGTGCACGGACCCGCCTCGAGCTCGGCGAGCTCGAAGCCGCCGTCGGCGACGCGGCACAGGTCCCGCCCGGCTTCGTCGTCGAGGCCGTCGCCGGTGAAGGCAGCACCCGCGTGCAGAAC
>JBOHRM010000441.1:0-4699 GCA_050732715.1 Longimicrobiales bacterium | reverse complement strand
TCCCACGCAGTTGCGTGAGGATCTGTCCATGGATATCGATGCGACCATGCGCCATCTGGACGCGCTCATCCAGGCGGGCGTGCATGGCATGGTCTTGCTCGGCAGCATCGGCGAGAACACGTCCTTTTCGGCCGGCGAGAAGGCTGAGCTGCTTCGCGCGGCGGTCGAGACGGCGGCCGGACGAATTCCGATTCTCACGGGCGTCGCGGAGTTCACCACGGCTGAGGCGTGCCGCTACGCGGGTGAGGCCACCGAGATCGGCGCCGATGGATTGATGGTCCTGCCGGCGATGGTGTACCGGGCGGACCACCGTGAGGCCGTGGCGCACTATCGCGCCGTCGCGGCGGCGAGCCCGCTCCCGATCGTCTGCTACAACAACCCGGCCGCGTACGGTGTCGATCTGACGCCGCGGGCGTTCGTCGAGCTCGCCGACCTGCCGAACATCGTGGGGATCAAGGAAGCGTCGGGTGACACGCGTCGCCTGACCGACCTGGTGAACGCGGTGGATGGTCGATACACGCTGTTCGCGGGACTCGATGACACGGTGCTCGAGAGCATCATGCTCGGGGCGAGGGCGACGGTGTTCGGGCTGGTCTGTGCGTTCCCCGCGGAGACGCTCCGCATGTGGGAGCTCGCCGAGCAAGGTGAATGGGAAGCCGCGCGTGCGATCTACCGCTGGTTCATGCCGCTGCTCCATCTGGACGATCACCCCAAGCTGGTCCAGTACATGAAGCTCGTGGTCCAGGAATGCGGCATGGGCAGCGAGCGGGTTCGTCCACCACGGCTGCCGTTGGTGGGCGAGGAGCGGGAGCGCGTGCTCGGGATCATCCGCACCGCGCTCGACACGCGCCCGGACCTGGACGCGATCACGCCTCTCGTGGCGTCGGCGCCGGTCTGACCCGGCAATGCGGGGCGACCCCTTGACGTAAGTCGTTGCGACTGCTCACTTGCCGGCGTTGGCTCAACGCGTGGACCAGCGGATCCGGCAGTGCGAAAACGGAAACAGCGCCGGCCGCGGCGGGAGGTCGAGGTCTTCCGCGCGCCGCGGTCGGCCGAAGCCGAGTCGGCCGATCAGCCCGAGCTTCGCTTTCGGTGGCTGCACCTCACGTTAGCGGGGATCGGCGTGGCCGCCATTGTCGGCGGCGCGCGCTTCGCGAACGTGGCGTGGATCGACCGATACGCCGCCGAGGTCGCGACGCAAGCGTTCGGCATGCTCGTGACGCTGCTGGTGGTCCAGCGTCTTTTCGAGCGGCAGGAGCGGGCGCGGCGGTTGCGCGGATCTGTCGGTGCGCTGCGGCGAGGCAGCCGCGCGCTGTCGAGCATCGCGTGGACGTGGGCCGACATCGTGAGTGGATCGCTGCGTCGCCTGCCCTCGACGACCCCTGTCGCCCTCGAAGACCTCTTCGCCCCGCACTTCACGGAGGACCTCGCACATTGGGACCCGCACGCAGAGCGGGCGGAGGACATAGACAATGATGGCGAACGCGCGGAGCCGGGTGAGCCGGCCGGGCGCTGGGCGGTCCACCTCTTCACGGCCGCGCGGGAAGCGCTCAACGAGATCATCGTCACGTACAGTGGTTCGCTCGATCCGGCTTACATCGAGGCGATCGACGAGCTGGTCGATGATCCGTTCCTGCGCATCATCCAGGATCTCATGACCGATCCGGCGATCGATCTCCGGGAACGCCGCGTGCGCCTGAACGCGGCGCGGGCGCATCGTGAAGCGCATTTTCACCGGTTACTCGCCACGATCTCGATCCACAACGCGCTCGCAGCCGAGGCCGGGCGCCTGCGCAGTCGGCAGTTGGCGCCGCGCACGGGGTCCGTCGGCCTGCGGCTGGCGCTCGACCACGACCTCAAAGTGAACCTCGCGATCGAGCCGCGCTGGTGGCTGGCACGCACGCTGCCCAATGCCGCCCCGCGCGCACCCGCAACGTCGTGATCGCCGCTTCCAGGCTTCCCGACTAGGAACCCGATGCTCACGGCACGGCGCGTGGCAGGAATGCTCTCGCAAAGGCGCCAAGCTCGCCAAGGGTACGCCAAGATCGCTCGGTAACGATCTTCGCGTTCCCTCTGCGTACTTCGCGCCTTTGCGAGAGGATTCCTTAACGGCCCAAACATTTCGTTGATTCGACGGTGCCGCCCGAGCGGCATTGAGGACTGAGATGCCGGTCTATACGTCGCCGAACTCAGGAAACAGGGTTTAGGGCGTGCCAGCCCGCGGCCTGAGGAATCGCAGCGCTTCATTGTTGCGGGCGACGACGATCAGCCGGTCGCCGGCCGGCCCGCGCAGCGGCTGCATCGCGCGGACCTCACCTTCGATCAGTACGCCGCTCTCCTCGATGTCGACGGCTTCGAATCGGCCGGTGCCGTCTCCACGCAACAGCAGCCCCCAGCTCGCGTCGTAGCGCCCACGCACGGGTGGCACGCCGAAGAAGTTGCCGGCTAGGAGGAGGTCCGCGTGCCCATCACCATCGAAGTCCTCTGCCATAATCGCGTGGACCGGCGCGAACTGCGCCTCGGCCGGCAACCGCTGTGGCGTGAACGTGCCGTCGCCGTTGTTCACCGCAACGGCGCTCGCGAAGTCGTACGCGCGGAGCACGTTCGCGCGCTCCAGCTCGCTCGCCGGGAAGATGTCCTCGATGCGGCTCGCGCCGTAGTCCGCGTACGTCTTGTAGCGGCGGCGCAGGTTGGGCAGCTGGCGGACCAGCTCATCGCGCCCCGCCAACGGGTAGCTGATGCCGCCCTTGTAGAACGTCAAGATCGGGTCCAGCGCGCCGTCGCGCGAGAAGTCGTGAACATAGAGCTCGGCGGGCTCCTCGCGTGAAGCTTTGATGTACGAGTTGAGCCCGAGGTTGCCGAGAACGAGGTCGTCGTGCCCGTCGCCGGTCAGCTCCGCCGAGACGACGACGTTCCACCAGCCGTTCGTGGCCGAGAAGCCGGCCTCCGCCGTGCGGTCCACGAAGCGGCCGCCCTCCTGCCGGAACACCGTGACCGGCATCCACTCGCCGACCACCACCAGATCGAGCCCGCCGTCACGGTCGTAGTCGAGCCACGTCGCCGATGTCACCATCCCCACCTCGGCGAGCGGCGCGGCGATCTCCGAGGTCACGTCGGTGAACCGGCCGCTGCCGTCGTTCGCGAGCAGATAGCTTCTCGGCGCGAGACCGTAGCCGCGGGCGACGACGCGGCCGCCGACGAACAGATCGACATCGCCGTCGCCATCGTAGTCCGCCGCGGCCACGCACGCGCCGTTCGTGAAGAAGTCGGGCAGTCGGTCCGGGTCGCGGCGCAGCCCGCCTCGGCCGTCGTTGATGTACAGCCGGTCGCGCAGCGCGTCGTGGTCTCCCCAGAACTCGTTCCCGGCGCTCACAACGTACAGGTCGAGATCTCCATCGCCGTCGGCATCGAAGAACGCGGCGTCGACGTCCTCGTGCAGGCGATCGGCCTCCAGAACGGAGTCGCCGGCCGCGTCGAAGCCGCCAGCCGATTGCTGGATGAGCAGCCGGCCTGCCTGCCGCTTCGCACCGCCGACGTAGATGTCGTCTAGGTTATCACCGTTCACGTCCCCGACGGCAAGCGCTGGCCCCTCGGTCGACAGGCGGTGGGGGATGAGCGGCTCTCGGCTGTCATCGAAGAAGGGGTTCTCTTCATGTTCGAATTCGACAGCCATCGCGGTGGTCGTATCGGTGAAGAGCGCCTGCGCGGACGGCCGCGCGTACGCATAGCGACCGGTGGCATCGCCTTGATCGAGCGTGAGCGTTCGATCCGCCGTGATATCGGTCAGCACCTGATAGCGGTGATCCGGCCAGATCACGACCAACGAGTCGACGAGCTCCGACGTGCCCAACCCGAAGTGCAGGCGCGGATCGACGGACGACTGGAACCCGCGTGTCGGCATCTGCTCGAGCATCTGCGTGACGCCGTCGTGCGCGATGACCACCTTCGCTCCGATCCCGCCGGTGTTCCGGCCGGCGCCGCGCAGATCGACTTTAAGATAGTGGTGGCCGTTGCCGCCACGCGCCCGGTTCCTGTAGACGGAAGCCGGCGCATTGATGTTGTTCACCACGAGATCGAGCGCGCCGTCATTGTCCAGATCGACGTACGCCGCGCCGCTCGAGAAGCCAGGCTCCGCGAGCCCCCACGCGTCGGCTTCGTTCGTGAACGTCAGGTCGCCGTTGTTTCTGTACGCATAGTTCGCAATGGGAACGTGCGGCATTTTCACGAGCAGCGACAGCTCCTCCTCCGTCAACCCGTTCTCGAGGACGGCCTGGACCGAGTCCTGGCGCACGAGGACGAGGTAATCCAGGTCGTTCGGCCGGTGAACGATGCCGTTCGTGATGAACAGGTCTTTGTGGCCATCGTTGTCGAGGTCGGCGAACAGTGAAGCCCAGCTCCAGTCCGTGGCGTGGACGCCGCTCAGATACGCGATCTCGCTGAACCGGCCGCGCCCGCGATTGAGCTGCAGCGTGTTGCGCGCGTATTGTGGATGGTAGCCCATCTGCCGCGTGAGCCGCTCGACCTCGAACGGCACCGCGGTCTCCGACGTCTTCAGGATGTCCTCGCGCTCGGGCAGCATGTCGAGGACAATGATGTCGGGCCGCACATCATTGTTGAAATCGGCGGCGTCGACGCCCATCGACGACTCGCTGGTGTGCCCCATCGCCTCGGCCAGCGCTTCGGTGAACGTGCCATCACA
>JBOHRM010000440.1:0-2418 GCA_050732715.1 Longimicrobiales bacterium | reverse complement strand
TAGCTGATGTTGCCTCGGGTGGTTGCCCTGCGACGATGCCTCAGAGCCGTTGTCCCGATGGCCCCAGCGATTTCCTTCCGAGATGCTCCTGTGGCTAGTAGTCCACGGATCAAGAGATCCACGGTTACCGAAGGATCGCTCGCCTCCATCTTTGCCACGCGCGATTGGCTCGAGCCCAGTCGCTCCGCCAGTTCATTTTGCGACAAACCCAGCTCGTGCCGCCGCTCCTTGAGTTCGGTGCTCAGCGTCAGCTTGAGTTCGACGAACGCGGCCTCCTCCGGTGAAAGGCCTAGAAACTCGGCTGCGGAGCCTACTCTCCAGCCTGCGGCCTCGAGCTTCTTCTTCTTGCGCTTATCCATGTTCAACCTCGCTGCAACTCATCATACTGCTTCAGGCGCTTACGGCAGACGTCGATGATCCGCTGTGGCGTCTGCTGCGACTTCTTGCTGAACACCTCAAGGATCAGGATCGCGTCCGGGTCGATGCGGTACATGATCCGCATGTTTGGTTCTCGTCCGGAATGCGAAGCTCGTGACAGCGTCGGCCAATCTCTGGCATCGGGCGCGAGTGCGGTAGCGTCAGCTTTTCGCCGCGCTGGAAACGGCGTAACAGCACGCCGGCCTCGATTCTCGCGCTAGCCGTGAACGGCGGCGTCTTGATCTCGCCATGCAACCAAACGAGAGCCTTCTCATCCATCGGCATGAAGGAATATATGTCGGTTCTGACATGCTGGCAAGAGGGCTACCAGTTGACCAGCGGAACCCGAGGCAATTTCAGCTAACGTCTCTTGGGTGCACGACGCGAGTGCAGCCGCGCGTGCGCGGCGGAACGAGTGTCCGGACGCTTGACCAAGCTGACCGAAAGGGCAGCGCAGTGTCAAGCGTCTGGCAAGCGGCGCGAAGCGACGCGCTGCGTGCACCTGGTGTTAGCTGCAGTTGCTTCGGGCGGCGGCCTGACCACTCCGCTGGCGGTCCGCCGACGCGGTTTGCATCTAGTCCTGCTTGTTCAGCTCGTACATGCGAACGTGCTCCACACCGAGTTCGTCGTCCATCACACCGAGCACGTAGCGATCCCCAATGTCCCACACGGAAAGGCGCTCGGGTAGTTCAACGCCGCCCAGCCAGCGGCCATCCGGGTCGAGAACGGTCCAGGTACGCGGACCGGATCGGTCAGGGCGCGGATACGTGGCCAGCCACACATTGCCGACGCGGTCGCGTACCATCACGGAGTAGGCGGGGAATTGATCCGCTGCGGGCACTTCCGAAACGAATCGCGCGAACTGCTGACCAAGCTGCGATGTGCCCTGTCGCGCAATGAAATCGCTCCGATACGCGGCAACATCTTCAAGCGTCACGGTCCGATCCGGACCAAGCCACTGGATACGCCGACGAACTTGGCCGTCAGCGGCATGATCCACGACTTCATACTCGGCACTGAAACCCAAGAGAAAGCCTTCGGGAGCTCCGGCCCGGAGCAGCGTCGATCCAAAGATCCGCGACATGGCGATACTGTCACCGTTCGCCGGCCTGAAACGCTCGGATGAGCGAAAGATGCCAAGCGAATCCAGAAGCTCGCCTTCGGGGCTGAAGCGGAAGAACCGGATGTAGTCGACCGTCTGCTCACCGGCATCCTCGAGGTAATTGTCAGCAATGATCAGCGACCCGTCGGCCAGGGGTGACAGGGAGCGTGGGTTCATGCCCGGTCGGGCGGGGCGCAGGATCCGGGCAAAGGCGCCCGCGCTGTCAAACACACTCCAACGGAACAACCGATAATCCCAAATGATGAGCGAATCAGCTCGATACGGATACACACCGTTGAACGTCCGGAATTCTCCGGGACCCTCGCCGTCGCGGCCAACCGCGCGGATGAACTGACCCTCCGGGGAGAAGAATCGTAGCTCGCGAGTGCCACGATTGCCCACTACGATATTCCCGTTTGCAAGACGGGTAAGGCCCAAGATCGTCTGGAATTCGAACTCCGGTGCTCCCTCTGCCGCGCCGATTTCAACAGCCGGCTGCGGCGTGACCTGCCAGCCTTGACTGGCGGGCCACAGTGGTGATGCACTCTCGACGATGACGACTCCGGAACTGTCCCGCACCGATGTTCGCTGAAGGTGCTCAGAAGCTCCGGAGCATGCCCAAGTTGCCGACGCAGCAAACAGAATGCCCATGCGCTTGTGGTATCGAGTAACCGACATCGTGACCTCGGTGTGTTTGCGAGTGCATCCGATTGAGCCGGACCAGCGACGCGGCCAGTCCCTTGCCTCGACTTCTGGTCAGTGAAGCTGCATGTCGACCGGTCTGTTAAACGAACTGCCCGAAGCAATTGCAGGTAACGTTCTGGGGGTTCACGACGCCCAGAGCTCACCGCAAGGTGAGCGCAGGGTGTCACCGCCCTTCACGTGCCGATACTCATGAA
>JBOHRM010000439.1:0-2471 GCA_050732715.1 Longimicrobiales bacterium | reverse complement strand
GAGGAGCCCGGCGTCGCGGCGGTGGCGGGCGAGGCCGGCGCCCCTCGAGGCGTGACCCTCGAAGCCGATGCCGTCGTCGCCATCGAGCCGTCGTCGCACCCGTCGCTCTGGCAGCTGCATGACACCTATATCCTGGCCGAGACGCGTACCGCGGTGTTGATCATCGACCAGCACTCGGCGCACGAGCGTGTCATGTTCGAGCAGATCATGCGCGGCTTCGGTGACGGCGGTCTCGCGAGCCAGCGGCTGCTGTTCCCGCTGACGCTCCGGCTGACGCCGGCCGAATACGATGCGATCGAGCAGATGCGCTCACTGTTTGACCAGGCCGGCTTCGAGATCGAGCCGTTCGGCGGCCGCACCATCATCGTGCACGCCGCGCCGAACCCGCACCCGTACTTCGACGCGCAGCGCTGCCTGCGCGAGATGGTCGCGGAGCTGGCGGCGGGCAGCGAGCTGACGCGCGCGGCGCGCAACCAGCACGAGCGCATCGCCATGACGTTCGCCTGCAAGGGCGCAATCAAGGCGGGCCAGCGCCTGACGCAACGCGAGATGCACAGGCTGTTCGACGCGCTGTTCGCCACCGAGCTGCCGTATCACGACGTGCACGGCCGGCCGACGGTGATCCGGTTCTCTCTCGATGAGCTCGAGCGGCGCTTCGGCCGGCATGGGTGAGAAGTCGAGTTCCGAGTCTCGAGTCACGAGTCATGAGTCATTTGGGTGGCGGGGTTGGGGACTCGCGACTCGACGACTCGCAACTCGTCGACTCAGAGATGATGCGCTGGTCATCACCGGGCCGACCGCAGTGGGCAAGACCGCCGTCGCCATCGCCGTAGCGAAACGGCTGGACGGCGAGGTCATCTCGATGGACTCGCGACAGGTCTATCGCGGCATGGACATCGGCACGGCGAAGCCGACGCTTGCGGAACGGCAGGGTGTGCCGCACCACGGGTTCGACCGCGTCGACCCGAACGAGCGCTACAGCGCGGGCCGTTTTGCGCGTGAGGCCCGCGAATGGATCTTTGATATCCGCCATCGGGGCCGTGTCCCGGTCCTGGCCGGCGGAACGGGTTTCTTCCTGCGCGCGCTCACACATCCGCTCTTTCGCGAGCCCGAGCTCGACGCGGGGCGGCGCCGCGCACTTGACCAATGGCTCGCTTCGAGACCCAACGGGGAACTCCTGCGCTGGGCGGAGACTTTGGATCCCGGCGCTGGCGGCATGCTCGGCGGTGGCCGGCAACGCCTGTCGCGCGTGATCGAGGTGGCGCTGCTGACCGGCCGGCCCATCTCGTGGTGGCATACGCACGCGGCGAGCGACACGCAGCCGCCGCGGCTCCGCGTCGTCGTGCTCGCGCTCGACCGAGCGGCGCTGCGCAAGCGCATCGACGAGCGTGTCGTGCACATGGTCGAGCACGGGCTGGTCGACGAGGTTCGCAAGCTGATCGCACGAGGCTACGGCCCGGAGGACCCCGGCGTGAACGCGACCGGCTACGCGGAGCTGATCCCGTTCCTGCGCGGCGAACGGACGCTCGAGGACGCGATCGCGCTGACACAGGCGGCCACGCGCCGGTATGCGCGCCGCCAGATGACGTGGTTCCGCAACCAGCTCCCCGACGGAGCGACATGGCTGGATGCCGAATGCCCCGTCGACGCGCTGGCGAATACGATCGCTCGGCTTATGAACTGTGAAGCGACGAGCTCCGAGGTTCCTACAACCGGGAACCGTGAACGGGGAACCGAGAACCCATCATGAAAATCGGCATCAGCTGTTATCCCGTGTATGGCGGGTCGGGCGTGGTCGCGACCGAGCTCGGCCTCGAGCTGGCGCGGCGCGGGCACGAGGTGCACTTCATCACGTACGCCCAACCGTTTCGCTTACCGTATTACGTCGAGCGGATCTACTATCATGAGGTCGAGGTTCCATCCTACCCTTTGTTCGAGCACCCGCCGTACAATCTCGCGTTGAGCGTCGCGATCCATACCGTGACCGAGCAGCACGGCCTCGACCTGCTGCACGCGCACTATGCGGTGCCGCACGCCACGTCCGCGTGGCTCGCAAAGGAAATGCTGGACCGGCCTGGGTTTCGCATTGTGACAACGTTGCACGGCACGGACATCACGTTGGTGGGGCAGGACCCCTCGTTCCGCGCGATCACGCAGTTCTCGATCCAGAAGTCGGACGGCCTGACCGCCGTGTCGGAATACCTGCGGCGCGAGACGGTCCAGCATTTCGATATCGAGCCGGACGCGATCCGTGTGATCCCGAACTTCGTCGACCTCGAAAAATATGATCGCAAAGCGTATCCCTGCCATCGGTCCAAGTTCTCGATTGCGGGCGAGAAGATCGTGACGCACATCTCGAACTTCCGCGGCGTCAAGCGCGTGGTCGACGTGGTCCGCATCTTCAGTCGTATCCACCGCCAGGTCCCGGCTCGCCTGCTGTTGGTCGGCGATGGACCGGATCGCGGCAAGGT
>JBOHRM010000438.1:0-2704 GCA_050732715.1 Longimicrobiales bacterium | reverse complement strand
CTCGAACGAACACGCGAGACCGCGGCTTCACGCACTTCCGGTGAGGCAGACTGATCCCGCGCGATCTCCAACAGGAACGGGTGCGCACCTTCCTCGTGGGCTCGAGACGCGGCCTCGATCACTGCCGCGCGGAGCTCGTCGCTGCCGGCGTTCGCGTACATCGACGCCCAGCTCTCGAGCGAAGGCGGAGGGTCGCGCCGCGCGAGCCCGTCGATCGCCGAGATCCGGATGTTCTCCGCCACGTCGGCTCGCTCGATCAGCCCGCGCACCGCGGCCTCGGCGCCCGGGTGGTCGCTGCGCGCCAGTGCGCGCGCGGCCTCGGCCTGGACGCCCTCATCGCCCGAGCTGCGCAGCAGCTCCTCGAGCGCCGCGTAGGCGACGGCGGCGTTCGACATCCGGCCGAGCGCGCGAACGGCCTCCCGCCGCGTGCCGCGATCCACATCGCTGCGTGCGACGCCGATCAGCATCGTGATCGCACCGGCATCATCGCGGCGCGCGACGATGCTGACCGCCCGCTCCCGTACCGGCGCGGAGCACTCGTCACGAGTCGCCAACACACCTTCCAGCACCGGATCCGCCGCGGCAGGGTCCATCTCCGCGAGCGCGCTCAGCGCCGCCACCTTCACCCTGCTCTCCTCGCGGTCGCAAACGTCCTGACCCGCGCCCGCCGCCTGCCGTAGTCGCTGCACCGCGTTCGCGTCACCCAGCCTCGCCAGCGCGCCATCGATCCGCGCACGCAGCTCGGGCACATCCACGCTACGCTCCCCGGACGAGCAGCGCGCCGCCGTCGTCTCGAGAACGCCGTTCGCCGCGCTCAGCTCGTCGGGCGTGCCGAGTCGGTAGCGCGCGAACGCCTCGTAGTACGCGGCGTCGCAGAAGTAACGCGAGTCGGGATATCTCGATCTCAGCTGGGCATAATGCTCGGCGGCCCCACGATACTGCTGCTCCGTGAAGAGGCCATGCGCCAAGCGGAACAACGAATCGGCGGGGTCGTCCTGGTACCACTGGACGCGTCTGGTCAGGCCGGGCTCCTCGTCGAAACCGGACGGATAGGCGGCGACAACCCGGGACCTGAGCCCTTGCTGGGCGGTCAACACGGCCTGCACCGAAGCCTCGTCGATTTCCACGCGCGCAAGGGCCCGGGCCTGAACCAGCGACTGGAGCGCGCTCTGCCGGCGCATCTCGTTCGCCTCGAGCGCCTTTCGCAGTACTTCGAACTGCTGGCGGACCGCGTTGATCTCTTCCGTACGCCTCTCGGGAACGACACGCACCTGCGCCGCCCCGGCGACGGGCAGCACGAACAGCGGCACGCCCGCGAAGCTCAGCAGCAACACACGTCGAGCAAGCATGATCCTCCTCCTCCTCCTCTGCTTTACGCAGTTCCCCATGCCGCCGCCGCGGCACTCGTCGATCGCTGAAAGACCTGGGCAAGTAAGGAATGCTCGCGCAAAGGCGCGAGGCTCGCCAAGGATCCGCAAAGAATTCTTTGCGACCTTCGCGACCTTGGCGCCTTGGCGCGAGCATTCCTACCATCGACCGTGACTTTGGCCATAGCGCTTTCCAGTCAATCGGCGAAATGGTGGACGACGACGCTCCGCAACCGCGGAATCACGTTCTGCCGTTCGAGCGACTGCTCGAGCAGATCGACCTTCATCGGGTCCCAGTCACCGAGCCGCACCACCTGCACGAGGACAACCTCGAGGTCCTCGAACAGCCCCCGCAGCGCAGGATCGGACAACCCGGGCGAGTCGAGCAGCAGCCGCGTCTGGAGCAGAAGATCGCTCGCGCGCCAGGTGAACCCCGGATCGACGCGCTCCGATTCGAGCGCGGCCGGCAGCGCGATCAGCAGCGCCGCGGCGTCGCCGAGGTATTCCTCGGTCACGGATCGATTGTAGGCCGTCGCATCACCGCGCATGCCTGCGCTCGGCCCGCCCAGCGGCACGGCGCCCGGGCCGATCACGCTCGACGCCCGGCCAAGCATCGCGCCGAGAAGCAACGCCGCCGCCGCCTGCGCCCACGGCCGCCAACGCTGGGTTCCGCCGAGCGGTCCCACGGTCTCCATCGGCAACAGGCGGACCTCGGCCGTTCGTTCCATCATCGCCTTCTCTCGCGCGCGCAACCGTTCGATCGACGCCCACATCTGGTCGAGCGGCGCACCATCCGGAGGCGGGTTGTACGTGCGCGCGGCATCCCGCATCAACAGGTCGTATCGTTCGTCCATCATCACTCCAGCTCCTTCGCTACGCCGCCGAGCGCCGCGCGCAGTCGGGCGCGGGCCAGCGACAGCCGGCTCTTGCACGTGCCCTCCGCCACACCCAGCATCTCGGCGATCTCGACGTGCGTGTATCCTTCGATGTCGTGCAAGATCACGGTGAGCCGATAAATCTCGGGCAACGCATCGATCGCACGGTGCAAACGGCCACGCAGGATCGGGTCGACGCCGTCGCCATCCCCACACGGGATCGACAGCCGATCGTCCAGCTGCGTCTCACGGTCTCGGAGCCGCTTGCGCCTCCGCATCGCGTCCGCCGCAACCGTCACGGTGATGCGGTGCAGCCAAGTCGAGAACGCGGACTCTCCTCGGAACCGCGCGAGCCGCGCGTACGCGCGCACGAACGTGTCCTGCGTGCACTCCCGCGCCATCTCCGCATCACCCGTGATGCGATAGGCCAGCCGATACACACGCGGCGCACACTCGTCGTAC
>JBOHRM010000437.1:0-4279 GCA_050732715.1 Longimicrobiales bacterium | reverse complement strand
ACGGATCTTCGCATCGCGCTCTCGGAGACGGCGATCGAGCTCGATGAGGTGGTGGTCACGGGCACCGCGGGCGCGGTGGAGCGGCGCTCGATCGGCAATGCGGTTTCGACGATCGACGCGGCGGCGGAGCTCGAGCTTTCCGGTGCGCCCGACGTGGGCACCTTGATCAACGGCCGCGCCGCCGGCGTGGTGATCACGCCGGGAACCGGGCGAATCGGCTCCGGCCCGAGCATCAACATCCGGGGGCGCTCGACGCTGTCGTTGAACGACCAGCCGCTGATCTACGTCGACGGTGTGCGCGTCAACAACGACATCGGCACGGGTCCGAGTATACAGGGCGGGGGGATCGTCTCCCGTCTCAACGATTTCGCGCCCGAGGACATCGAAAGCGTCGAGATCATCAAGGGCCCCGCCGCCGCGACGCTCTATGGAACCGAAGCATCCAACGGCGTGATCCAGATCATCACCAAGAAGGGCGTGCAGGGCGAGCCCCGCATCGGCCTCACGATGAGGCAGGGAGGCGTCTGGTTCCGGGACCCCGAGGGCCGCATTCCGACGAACTACGGGCTCGACCCAACCACGGGCGAGGTCATCACCTGGAACGGGGTCGAGCAGGAAAACGAGCGTGGCACTCCGATCTGGGACACCGGCCACCTGCAGGGCTACCAGGTCACCCTCGCTGGCGGTTCCGACGCGATCCAGTACTACCTTTCCTCGACATACGACCGGGACGAGGGGATCGAGCCGGATAACCTGCTCAGCCGATACGCCGGGCATGCGAACCTTTCCATCACCCCGAGCGACAAGTTCGACGTCAGCACCAGCCTGAACGTCGTCAAGAGCGCCGCGAACCTGGGAGCGGATTACGGTGGGTCGGTAATGTTTTCGCTGATGTACGGAACGCCGCTGCTGGCCGAAACGCCGTGGCGCGGCTTTCTGCTCTACCCGCCGGAAGTACAGCACGAGGTCTTCGAGAACACGCAAGACATCGCGCGTTTCACGGGAAGCGTTCAGCTCAACCACCGCCCGCTCGACTGGTTCAGCCACCGCCTGACCGTCGGTTTGGACCAGACCAGCGAGGACAACCAGGCACTGTCGAACTTCGTCCCGACCGAATTCCAACTGTTTTTCAGCCCGGTCGATGCGCGCGGGTCGATCTTGCAGGGTCTCCGCAACCTCACCTACAACACGGTGGATTACAGCGGGACGGTGGAGCTTGCGCTCGCTCCCTCGCTGATTTCCAACACCTCGGTGGGCGGCCAGTATTACCGGCGGCGTACTGACGTGACCGAAGTTCTGGGGCTGGAATTTCCCGCTCCCGGCCTCAAGACGGCTGCCGCCGCGGCGGATGTTCGCGGCAGCCAGGACTACGTCACCAATTCCACGGCCGGTGTGTTCGTGCAGCAGCAGTTCGGCTGGAACAACCGCCTCTTCCTGACCGGCGCCGTCCGGGTGGACAACAACAGCGCCTTTGGTGAGGACTTCGACTTCGTCACCTATCCGAAGCTGAGCGGCACCTGGGTAGTGAGCGAAGAGCCATTCTGGAGATCGGGCTTCGTGGACCAGCTCAAGTTGCGCGCCGCTTTCGGCGCGTCCGGCCTGCAACCAGCGAATTTCGCCGCCCTGCGGAGCTACGAGCCGACCACCGGTCCAAACAACCAGCCGACCATAACCCCGCAGTTCGTGGGGAATCCGGATCTGAAGCCGGAGCGCGGCGAAGAGCTCGAGGTGGGCTTCGAGGCCGGGCTGTTCGAGCGCGTAGGGATCGATTTCACCTATTACACCAAGCGAACCCGCGACGCGATCCTGGAGCGTGGGGTGGCGCCCTCCGGTGGCTTCGTCGGTCAGCAGTTCGTCAACATCGGCGAGGTAAGCAATCGCGGTGTGGAGCTTCAGGTCGATGCGCAGGCGCTGGCCAGGCCGAACCTGGGGCTGGACGTTTCGCTCAGTGTAGCCACCGCGGAGGATGAAATCGAAGACCTGGGCGGGATCCCCTTCATCACGCTTGGGCTGCCCCATCAGCGCCATGTGGAGGGATACCCCATCGCCGGGATGTGGGCGAAACGGGTAGTGAGCGCGGACCTCGATGCTGCCGGAACCGCCGTCAACCTGATGTGCGACGGCGGACCGGAAAACGACGGCAACCCGCTCCCCTGCGCCGAGGCGCCCCGCGTATTCCTGGGCACTATCACGCCCAAGGTCAGTGGCGCCGTCTCGACCACGCTGACACTGTGGAATCGGCTGCGGCTCTACGGCCTGGTCGACTACAAGACCGGGCACAAAACACTGGATACCGACAATCTGGTTCGCTGCGCCATCTTTCTCTTCTGCGAGGCCAACGTCCGCCCGGAAAACTTCGATCCGACGTACATCGCGAACGTGCAGAATGCCGGAGGGTTCACGATCATGGATCAGTTCATCCGCGACGCCAGCTTCGCCCGCCTACGGGAAGTCTCGGCCAGTTACACCCTACCCGATGGGTGGACGGATCGGATCGGAGCCGACCGCGCAAGCATCACGCTCACGGGCCGCAACCTCCACACCTGGACGGACTACCCCGGGCTGGATCCTGAAAGTCGCAGCGTCACCGGCTCCCAAATTGCCTTCGATCAGGCCCGGATCCCGACGCTGGCGCAGTTCATCACAACCATCAACCTGACGTTCTAGCCGCCTATCCGCTTCCACCTTGAATCGAAAGGATGTCCCATGAACTGGCAACGGCCGTATCGCCCCGCTAGAGCCGGACTCTCCCAAAGAGGTATTGCGCTCGGTCTACTGCTCTGCGCTGCTGCCACCGCATGCGACAACACGCTGCTCGAGCAGGAGGCGCCGAGCCGGGTCCCGGTCAGCGTGTTGGACGATCCGGCGAACGCGGACCTGCTGGTGCAGAGCGCGATCGGCGACTTCGAATGCGCGCTGGCCCAGTACGTCGTCGCCACCGGGCTGGTTTCGGACGAGCTGATCGATGCGCAGTTTGCGGCAGTGGGATGGGATTATGACCGGCGAACCATCACAGCGACCGGGGGGCCGTACGCCACCGCCACCTGCGGGAGCATACAAGTTCCCGGTCTCTACGCGCCGCTCTCCATTGCGCGCTTTCAGGCGGATGACGCGCTCCGCCGCCTCGAGGCATGGACGGACGAACAGGTCCCCAACCGGACCGACCTGATCGCCACAGCAGCCGCGTATGCCGGCTACAGCCTGGTGCTGCTGGGAGAATCGATGTGCTCGGCCGCGCTCGATGTGGGCCCCGAGCTCACTCCCGCCGAGCTGCTCAGCGAAGCCGAGACCCGCTTCACGCGCGCGATCGAAACCGCCACCGTGTCGGGGAACACGGCCATCCTCAACATGGCCCTCGCCGGGCGGGCGCGGGCGCGCCGCGGCCTCGGAAACCTAACAGGGGCGCGCACGGACGCAATGCAGATACCCGAGGGCTTTGTTCACGACGCGACGTACTCCGAGATCACCTTCCGGCGTGAAAACCTGGTCAATACCCAGATGTATCGGGGCAACTTCTCTTCGGTGGGCCCGGCGTTCCGCGATCTGACGTTCAGCGGCGTGCCCGATCCGCGCGTCGTCGTAGTGGCGACCGACCTCGTCGGCCAAGATGGCGCTACGCCCATTTGGCAGCCGGCGAAGTATCCCACCAGCAGCACGCCGATCCCGATTGCAAGCTGGGACGAAGCCCAGCTCATCATCGCGGAAGCGGAGCTCGAAGCGGGAAACGTTCAGGACGCGGTTGACATCATCAACGTTTTGCACGACCGGGCCGGCCTGCCCTCCTTCAACAGCAGTGATGCACAACAGGTCCGAAGCCAGATCATCGAAGAGCGCAGCCGCGAGCTCTTCCTGGAGGGCCACCGGCTGAGCGACATCATCCGCTACGAACTGCCGCTGGTACCCCCGCCGGGAGCGCCGTTCCCGATCAAAGGCGGTACCTACGGCGATCAGCTCTGCTTCCCGCTCCCCGACGTGGAGCGCAACAACAACCCGAACATCTGATGCGGTCGCGGGCTCGGTCGGTGCGTCCACGACCGCGGGTCCCCCTGCCGAACGCGCTCATCCCGGGGGAGATCCAATGAATCGATCAGCGATATCCCGGCTTGAGATGCTCTGGGCCGCGGCCGGCGCGTGGGGCGCGTTCGCCTTCGCGCCGGAGATCGAGCGGGTAAACAACCCCGAGATCGGAGACTGACGGCCCATCCTCCACCCCGCGCCCGGTGTGGTGGGGTGGGGCCACACTCACACGTTACTTGAAGGCGCCATGAAGCGAATCCTC
>JBOHRM010000436.1:0-1917 GCA_050732715.1 Longimicrobiales bacterium | reverse complement strand
GCGCACGCCCGAGCCACCGATTCGCGTTAACCGGCGCTTTGCGGCTGCCTCACCTGTTGCTGGTCGTGATCTCGATAACGCCGTTTGCGCCGCGGGCGCCGTACCTGTTGGTGGATGCCACATCTCTCAGGACCCGGACGCGCGCGATGTCATTCGGATTCAACGTCGCGAGGACCGACGACAGCTGTCCTGGCTGAACTGGCGCGCCATCGATCACGACGAGCGGCTCGGCCGCATCACTGCCGCCACGAATCTTCAAACTCAGGCCCCCATCTGGCGTCGGTAGGAACTGGAGGCCGGGGACCTGACCCCGAAGGAACTCCTCGAGCGACAACTGATTCTCGCCGGCCGACCGATCGCTCCCTGAAACGGTCGTAACGGCACCGGTCTCACGATCCATTTGAGGCGAGGGGTCCGATGGGGGCGAGGATGAGCCGCCGCAACCGCCGGAGACGAGCAGCGCGAGACCGCTCGATACGCCGAATAATACACTCCTCTTCAGCATCGGTCACCTCATGTTGAGTTTACGTGCGTGCGACCACCGCAGTCACGCGCCTTGTGCTGCCGCCACGGGCCCACACCTAAAACGTGACCACACCGTGTGCCGCATCTTCGCCCCACCGCGGGTCCGCCGTCGTCGCGATCCGACGGTCGTGCCGCATCTTCGGGGCCATCCCAATATGCAGGACGGCCCCGAAGCGTGCACTATGCCCAACTCCTTGCTCTGAGCGAATCAATAGCCCGAGTTTTGGGTCAGGTTCTGGTTTTCATCGAGCGCGCCCTGCGGTATCGGCATTAGGAGAAGGTGATCCGCGTTACCGAGCCGCTCGACGTCCGCCTGATGGTTGAACCACGACTTTGTCGTGAACACGCCGAACCGGATGAGGTCCGCTCGCCGATGCGCCTCGGCCGCGAACTCCCATCCGAGCTCGTCGAGGAATCGACCCATCGGGATGTTGGCGCCACCGTTCTCGACCGGCGTGCCGCCCGGACCGGTCTTGACCACGCCATCGCGGTCATACCACCCGTAGTTGTAGCTGCTCCCTTCCATGAGCTCGGCGCCGGTCACGGTCGCCTTGGCGGGATTCGTGTCCCGGAATGCACGCTGCCTCACCTGCGTGACCAATGCGGCCGCGCCGCCCGCGTCGCCGGTTCGGAGCAGCGCCTCCGCTTTCATCATCAGCACCTCGGCGTAGCGGAGGATCGGATAGTCGACGTCCGAAGAACCCGTCATACTCGGGTAGATCTCGTATTTCCAAGCCGGGAAGCCGTGGTTGAACTCGACGACGTCATCGGAGAGGCTCTGCATTCCGGGGACGTGCTGAACGAAGTCATAGCCGAAGCGGCCGTCATCACTGAACACCGGTCCCATCAGCCACGAGTCCTCGAGTCGTTGGTCATCTTCATCGTAGGTGTCGAAGAACTGCGGATTCGCGGCGCTCCCGCCCCAAGGCTGGGTGAGCAGCCCGAGGGCCTCCTCGAGGTCCGGCTTGAGCGTCTTCATGTGGAAGTTGCTCCCGTTGGCCGCGAGGGCGTCGTAGGGAACGGTCCATATGGTCTCTACGGATGTATGATTGTCCCTCGCGAAAGGCGCCCGATATTCAGACTCGAGCTGGTAGAGCCCCGAGTCGATGATCTGGTCCGTCAACGCGATCACCTGGTCGTACGCGGGCGTGCCGGTGTACACCTCTGCGTTGAGGTGGACCCGGGCAAGGATCCCGAGTGCCGCCCACTTGTTGACTCGACCGTACGTGTCCGTGCCGTTGTCGTCTGACAGCTCCGGGATCACTTCCGTGAACTCCTGCACCACGAAGTCGTACAGTTGCTGGCGGTTGGACTTTTCGGGAAGCACCGAATCCGCGAAGCTCGTCGTGATGGGCGCACCGCCGTACCAGTCGAGCAGGATCGAGTAAGCAT
>JBOHRM010000435.1:0-1793 GCA_050732715.1 Longimicrobiales bacterium | reverse complement strand
GGCGCATCGGGTCTCTCGGTGCTACGCGGACTTCCGCAACGAGGTACTAGCGCGGGCGGCGACGCCGGCAGCGACGACGTAGAGCGTGGCACCGATGAGGAGCAGCGCCTGCGTGCCGGACTCGATCGCGATCAGCACCGCAATCGATGCCGCGATCACGGAGGCGAACCCGTTGACGGCCCACGCCCAGGCGAGATCGGTGTGGCCGCGGGCCTGGCGGCGCAGACCGAGCGGGAACGGCATCCCCATCACGATCGCGAGCGGCGCGAGCAGCAGCAGCGACGCGCCGAGCCGGCCGGGAAACGCGAGCGGCTGGATGTAGTGCGCGAGGTCCAGCGCGAGCGCGATGACGAGCGCAATCGCGGCGACGGCGAGTGCCGAGCCGGAGGCGGCGCGCGCCGGCAGCCGGTCCGACCACATGCTGCCGGCGCCGGAGAGCGCGAGGAACAGCGCGAGCACGGCCGCGGCGGCATAGACCGGATGGCCGAGCAGCAGCGTCAGCTTTTGAATCACCGCGATCTCGATGAGGAGGTACGCGGCGCCGATGGTGCCGAAGTAAGCGCCGACGCGAAGCATGCGCGCCCCCTGTCCGTCGCGTTGATGCCGCAGCACCAGCGCCGGCACGAGCGTGAGCAGCGCCGCGATCCCGGCGCTCTGGAGCAGGGTCACGACGAGCGCGAGATAGCCCCATTCGGCGAACGGCAGCCAGCTCGTGCGCGGCGCACGGATCAGGCTCGCCAGCGTGCCGGGCCGGATGAACCGGCCGAAGTAAGGCCGGTTGTCGGTGGCGGGCGCCACATCGAACGGGTAGTTGCGCGCGAACTCGGCGGCCTCGAGCGGGCCGAGCGCTACCGCCTTCGCGGCCTCCGTGAAGATCGGTCTGCCGAGCAGGTTGAACTCGTCGCCGTCCTCGATCGCCGGCGCCGCCGCGGCATCACCCGGCGCCGTTGTCGCCGCGCTCGCGGCGTGGGCCGCTGCGAGACCGGCGCTGTCCGGCGCCCAGTCGATCTCGAACATGCGCGACCGCGCGAACTCGCGGACCCTCGCGACCTCGCTCGCCTCGAAGCCGCTCGGCTTCACCAGGATCGTCGCAGATTCCCAGCTGCGCACGAACATGAGCGCCGCGCCGACGTCGTCGACCCCGCGATCGCGCAGCGCGGCCGCGACCGTCAGCAGCACGCGCGTCGCGTCCCGCGGCGGCGAGTCGACCCAGCGCGTGATCGCGAGGACACCCGCCGGTGTCAACCGGCCGAGATAGCTCGTGTACGCCTCGACCGTGTTCAGGTAGTCTTCGCCTATCGCGTGAATCCCCGCAGCGGCGCCGGCGAAACCACCCTCGACGGGCATGACCACCAGGTCGTAGTGGTGCCGCGCCCGCGCCACGTAGGCGCGTGCATCACCCGAGACCAGCCGGACGCGCGGGTCCGAGTACACGCGTGACTCCGGCGCGACCACCGTGTCGGCGAGCCTCGCGAGCGGTGCGTTCAACTCGACCGCGGTCACGTCCTCGGCGCCGTGCAGCAGCCCGGACAGCACCTCCAGCCCGTCCGCCGCACCGAGCACGAGCACGCTGTCCGGCCTCGCAACGCTGTACGCCGACGCGGAGGGCAGCCATCGCAAGAACGCGAGCGCCGTGGTATCGCCATGCCAGTGGATCGCGGCACCCGCGGTCGCGCCGTCCACGAACAACGCGGTCTGGGGCGGCAGCCGCCCGGAGAACGCGGCGCTAAGGCCCGGCGCATGCCGAAACGACGGCGCGTGGATCGCGGCCGCCCAGCCGAGCGGGCCCCAGC
>JBOHRM010000434.1:0-1750 GCA_050732715.1 Longimicrobiales bacterium | reverse complement strand
CACGCGACGTGCGTCGCGCGGGGGCCCCGGCTGCGCGGCGAGGAACGTCGCGGCGCGCTCGAGCGCGATCGCCAAATCGTCGACCTTCTCTCGCACGAGGCGGCGCAGCTTCACGCCGTCGTCGCGGCCGACAAGGACCGCCTCGGCCTGCTCGGCGGTCAGCCCACGTTCGTGTTGCAGTGCCTCGCGCAGGCGCCGCGAGCCGAACGGGAACGCGCGAACGAGCAGCGGCATACCGGCTTCGAGCAGGCTCACGTTCGTCTTCTCATTCCCGACGTTGACCAGGGCGACGAGCCCGTCGAGCAGCTCGGGATAGCTGTGCTCGAACGCGTTGCTCAGGGCGAACGCATCGACGTCGATCGTCGCGGCGGTGAGCCCCGCGTCCGCCAGCAGCTGCACGCGGCCCTCGATCAGCTCGCGTTTCGCCGCGACCAGCAGCACGGTCATCTGTGGGCCATCCGCCTCGGCGTCCATGATCTGGAAGTCGAGCAGGACGTTCTCCATGTCGAACGGCACGTGCTGCTCCGCTTCCCAGGGGATCACGGCGCGTGCGTCCGGTTCGCCCATGCGATCCATCTGGATACGCTTGATGATCACATCGCGGCCGCCCACGGCGGCGTTCACGTTCTTGCCCTGTAGTCCATTGGCCTTGACGAGAGACCGAACGGTGTCGGCCACCGCGACCGCATCGATGATCTCGCCGTCCACGATCGCATCGGGCACGAGCGGCGTGGTCGCGACCCGAACGAGCTCGGGCTCGGGCCTGCCGTGATCGATGACCACGAGCTTGACGAAGCCGCTGCCGATGTCGAGGCCTGCCGTCAACCGATTCCTGCCGAGAATTCCCATTCTAGGACCTAGTGTCAGTAGGCGGGCAACCACCAACGGGCTCGGCGGAACGGCCGCCGAAACGCGGTTGTCGCCGTGAACGCGCGGCCGATTGCGCAGGCGCTATAGCGCAACGTCGCCGCTTGGATCGACACGTGCGTCGCGGCCCGCACGGCTCCGAAGACCGTGGCGTTCTCCGCGGTGATGCCACCGAGCGCCACGATCGCGCCGACGAAGCGGGCGCCGCCACCGACGCGCAGGTGACCCTCGACCACGAGCACACCCTGCCCCGCGCCGCCGGCGATCTCGAGGTCACCCGGCGCGTAGACGAGCGGGAAGTGGTACGCGCACGGGCTGGCGCGGTCATCGGGGTCGCCCCAGTTGCCCGGCGCCGATGTCACGCACGCCGCGCCCGCGAGGACCGGCGCCGGCGTGAGCGTTCCCGTTTCGATCCGGTCGGCGAGCCGTGCGACGTCGGTGAGGCTCAGCGGCCCGACGCGGTCGAAGGTCGCGGCGTCGGCCAGGGTCGAATCACGCTCGATCGCCGGCCAGCCTTCGATCTTGCTGGTGGCGCGTACATCCACGACGGCGTCCGGCGCGGCGACGATGGCGGGCCGTACGGGTGATCCGTGAACCGAGCCGGCTTCGGCCAAGATCGATGCCGGACACTCCGCCGCGTCCCACGAGTCCGGTGGGACGTCGCCACGCATGCCATCGAGCACGGCGTTGTCGAGGATCGCGACGTCTGCGCCCGCGATCAGCGGCGCGTCGAAGTCGCGCCACACGCTCGCCATGTCGAGCATCGACACGATGGCGGCCGCGCGGGCGCCGCCCGCACGGCCCACCGCGGGCAGGCCGCTGCCGCGGACCAGGAACCAAGCGCCGGAGAGCCGCTCGATCTCGGCGTCGTACACAGCGCCGC
>JBOHRM010000433.1:0-7073 GCA_050732715.1 Longimicrobiales bacterium | reverse complement strand
CGTTAGACTCGCGAAGGGCTTCATGGCGACGATCCGCGGTAGCGCGACAGGTCCCCTCGCCGACGGGGAAGAGGCGTCCCCCGTAATTCTTCCGGTTGTTCCACGCGCGAGCGCATCACGTCCCCTATCCCCCGTCGAGGGAGAGGGCCAGGGTGAGGGGGCAGGGGCGCTAGCGGCCCATCGCTACCGCGCGCGCCCGCGCTCATTCGGCGCGTATCGCGATCATCGGGTCGACTCGCGCGGCGCGGTGGGCGGGCACGTACGCGGCAATGAGCGCAGCGCCGATGAGAATCATCGGCACGGCGATGAACGTGGCCGCGTCGGTCGCGGTCACGCCGAAGAGGAAGCTCGCGAGCAGCCGAGTCGCGGCAAGCGCGCCGGCGATGCCGAGCGCGGCGCCGACTCCCGCGAGCAGTAGCCCCCGCTTCAGCACCAGTCGGAGCACATTAGCCGCCCGCGCGCCGAGCGCCATGCGGACGCCGATTTCGCGTGTCCGCTGCGCGACGGCGAACGAGATCACACCGTAGACTCCCATCAACGCGAGCACCAGTGCGGTCGCGGCGAAAGCGCAGACCAGCAGCAAGCCGAACCGCCGTTCGGCGAGTGACGCCGCGTAGACCTGTTCGAGCGTTCGGAACTCAGGCGGAAGGTCCGGATCGAGCTCGGCCAGGATCCGGCGAGCGGCCGAGATCGAGGAAACGGCATCCGTTGCGCCATACAGAACCAACGAGAAGCCGGCCGTGTTCCTGTGGATGACACGCTGCCGGTAATAGCCGTAGAAGGTAGGACGCGGCTCGGTCTCGAGGCTCGACTGGTGGACGTCGCCGACGATGCCGACGATCGTGAACGCACGCGGATCACCGTCCATGTTGCCGTAGTATATGAACTTGCCGATCGGATCCTCGCCCGGCCACTGTGTCGCAGCCAGCGACTCGCTGATGACCGCGACATGCTGAGCGTCCGGCCCGTCGCCGGGGCCGAACAGGCGGCCACGCACCAGGGGAATCGCCATGGCGCGGAAGTAGCCTTCACTCGCGATGGTGAAATCAGCGTGACCGACGCGTTCAGGATCTTGCCACAGTGCATCGACATTCTCGGCGCTCGAGGTCTGTTCGGGATGATCGAGGATCAAGAACGTGCCGTCGGGACCCGCGCCGCCGGCCAGCGGAAGGACACTCACAGCGCCCGCGTCGCGAACTCCGGGAATCGCACTCACACGCGTGATCAGTGCTTGCAGGAAACTGCCCTGGCGATGTACGTCCTGTTGCTCGGGCGTCGGCCAGACCGCGACGTCCATTACGACTGCACCCTCCGTACGGAAGCCAGGCTCGACGTTCAGCACGCGCAGCAGGCTGCGGCCAAGCAGACCTGCGCCGATCAGGAGCACCATCGTCAGGGCGACCTGCGAGACGACGAGCGCGCCGCGGACACGTTCGCTGGCGCGGCCGCCCGTTGCGCCGCGTGACCCGGTGAGCGTGTCGCGTACGCTGTCACCCGATGCCCGCCACGCCACAGTCAAGCCTAGTACGACAGCGGTGAATACCGAAACGCCGAACGCGAAGACCAGCACGCTGGCGTCGAGCCCGACGTCCTGCGCACGGGGCAGATTGCCGGGCTCGAGCGTCAGCATCAGGTCGACGCCCCACGCCGCGAGCAGCACGCCGAGTCCGCCACCCGCCAGTGTGAGGAGCAGCGACTCGGCCAGGAACATGCGCGCGAGCTTGGCCCGGCCAGCGCCGAGTGCGAGCCGCACGGCGAGCTCGTGCTGGCGCGACGCCGCGCGCGCGAGCAGCAGGTTCACCACGTTCGCCGACGCGATCAGCAGCAGGAACGCGGCGCCGCCGAAGAGCAGCAACAAAGCCGGCCGCGCATCGCCGACGATCGTCTCATGCAACGGCATCACCGCGGCATCCGCCATGTTCGTGTCGTCACCGTGCTCGTCAAGCAGTTGCCGCGCAATCGAACGCACGTCTTCCGTGGCGCGTTCGAGCGACACACCATCCGCCAGCCGGCCGATCGCGTTACGGTTGTGCGCCGTGCGACTGGTCTCGCCGTCCAGCTCGCGGGGAGTCCAGAGCTCGGCGCCGTCGGGGTAGTCGAAGCCGCGCGGCATCACGCCGACGACGCGGACACGTTCGTCGTCGATCCGCAGCGTTAGGGTCGACAGGTCGGTCTGGCCGCCCAGGTAGCGTTGCCAGAAGCCGTATCCGAGAATGACCGCAGGCGCGGCGCCGATCTGCTGTTCCTCGGACACGAACGCTCGGCCGATCACCGGGTGCGCGCCGATTGCCTCAAAGAATTCGCGGGAAACGGCCGCCACCGTCACCCGCGTGGCCGTGCTGCCGCCCGAGACGGAATGCGTGACGGCCGTGAACTGCGCCAGCGCCTGGAAGCTCCGATTCCGCTCGTGCAGGTCGGCGAAGTTCGGGTCCGTTACCTTGTTCCTGTTGCCGCTCTGACTCAGCTCGAACAGCCGCACGATGCGTTGCGGCTGCGGATACGGCAGCCGGCGCAGCAGCACGCCGTCGACCACGCTGAAGATCGCTGTCGTCGCACCGATGCCGAGCGCCAGCGTCAATACAGCGACGGCCGTAAGGGCCGGGCTACGAATCAGCGTGCGAAACCCGTAACGGAGGTCCCGGCCCAGCTCCTCGAATCGCGGTGACATGCGAACATCCCTCGCTCGGTCCTTGTACCGTTCCACGCCCCCAAACGCGATCAACGCCCGACGCCTCGCCTCCGCCGGCGCCAGGCCACGTTCACGCAAGAGCTCGTCAGCCTCCATCTCCACATGGAAGCGCATCTCCTCGTCCATCTCGCGCTCCAACATCTTCTTGCGTAGGAGCGCCCGGAGGCCGCGCCACAGTCGGTGCATCTTGCTCATCGTCGCTTACTTCTCCCCACGTCTCCTCGATCGACCCGGATGCCCGCGTTGTGCCTGGATCGCGACCCGGCACCGTGTTCTCGATCGGTGCGCCAGGATGCCAGGTCAGGGTCAGGGTAAGGGGGCAGGGCGCTAGCGGCCCATCGCTACCGCTCGCGCCCGCGCTCATTCTGCGCGTATCGCAATCATCGGGTCGACCCGCATGGCCCGGCGGGCGGGCACATACGCGGCGATCAGCGCTGCGGCGATGAGGATTAGCGGCACGGCGATGAACGTGGTCGCGTCTGTCTCGCTCACGCCGAAGAGGAAGCTCGTGAGTAGGCGAGTCGCGGCGAGCGCGCCGCCGATGCCGATCGCGGTGCCGACACCCGCGAGCAGAAGCCCCCGCTTCAACACCAGTCGGAGCACGTTCTCCGCCCGTGCTCCGAGCGCCATGCGGATGCCGATCTCGCGCGTGCGCTGTGCGACCGCGAACGAGATCACGCCGTAAACGCCCATCACCGCCAGCGCGAGCGCGGTCGCGGCGAACGTGCCGACCAGCAGCACGCCGAACCGGCGCTCGGCCAGCGACGCCGAGTAAATCTGCGCGAGCGTGCGGAACTCTACCGGAAGGTCGGGATCCAACGAGGCCGCAATCCGGCGCGCGTCGGAGATGACGGCCGCGGTAGCACTCGCGCCATGCATGACGAAGGAGAAGCTGCTCGCGCTCGGGCGCTGCCGATAATACGTGTAGAACGTGGAGCGTGGCTCGGCCTCGAGACTGGCTTCGCGGATGTCGGCGACGATGCCTATGACCGTGAACGGCCGGATGTCGCCGTCCATGTTGCCGAACTGGATAAACTTGCCGACCGGATCCTCGCCCGGCCATTGCGTTTTTGCCAGCGATTCGCTGATCACGGCGACGTGCGGGGCGTCCGGCCCATCTGCGGGGCCGAAGAGTCGGCCGCCGACGAGCGGAATCCCCATTGCGCGGAAGTAGCCGCCGCTCGCGACGCGAAATTCTGCGTGTCCCTCGCGCTCGCGGTCCCGGCCGATCCTGACCCAATCCTCGATGCTCGATACTTCATCGGGATAATTCAGCACTAGGAACGTGCCGTTGCTGCCGCTCCCGCCGAGCGGCAGCGCGTTCGCGACGCCCACTTGCTGGACGCCAGGGATCGTACGGAGACGCGTGACCAGTGTTTCGAGGAAATCCGCGCGACGGCGCGCCCGGAGACGGGCGTCCTCTCCCTCCTGCGCCGGCGGCAGTGCGACGTCCATCACCGCCGCACCCTGAGTTCGAAAGCCAGCGTCGACGTTCAACACGCTCAGCAGGCTGCGGCCGAGCAGGCCCGCGCCGATCAGCAAGACCATTGTCATGCCGACTTGCGAAACGACGAGCGCGGCGCGCACGCGTTCGCTCGCACGGCCGCTCGTCGCGCCGCGTGATCCGGCCAGCCCGTCACGGACCGCGTCGCCTGACGCTCGCCACGCCGCGCTCAATCCGAGCACACCAGCGGTCAGGACGGAAACGCCGAACGCAAAGGCCAGCACGTCAGCATCGAGCCGAACCTCGGCCGCGCGCGTCAGGCTGCCGGCCTCGAGCGCCAGCACCAGGTCGACGCCCCATGCCGCGAGCAGCACGCCGAGGATGCCTCCTGCGAGTGAGAGCAGCAGCGACTCGGTGAGAAACGCACGTGCGATCCGCACCCGGCCGGCGCCGAGCGTGAGCCGTACGGCGAGTTCGCGCTGGCGCGAGGCCGCGCGCGCGAGCAGCAGGTTCACGACGTTCGCGCACGCGATCAGCAGCAGGAACGCGGCGCCGCCGAACAAGAGCAGCAATGCCGGCCTGGCGTCGCCCACGATCGTCTCATGCAATGGCAGCAATCCCGCGTCCGCCATATTCGTATCTTCGCCATACTCGTCATGCAGCTCTCGCGCGATCGCACGCACGTCTTGCGCGGCGCGCTCGAGCGACACGCCGTCCGCGAGCCGACCGATCGCTTCGTAGTTGTGCGCGGTGCGAGCGTTTTCGCCACGCAGTTCGCGAGGGATCCAGAGCTCGGCGCCTATGGGGTATTCGAAACCAGGCGGCATCACACCGACGACGTCGACGTCCTGATCGTCGATGCGGAGTCGGATCGCCGAGAGCTCGTCACGCGCGCCGAGGCGACGGACCCAGAAACCATGCGCGACGACCACCGCCGGCACCGCGCCGATCTGCTGTTCCTCGGGCACGAACGCGCGGCCGATCACCGGGTGCACGCCAATCACATCGAAGAACTCGCCGGAGACCTCTGCTATTGACATGCGTGCCGGTTCACTGCCGCCCGAGACAGATCGCGTCGCGACCCGGAATTGTGCCATCGCCCGGAGGCTCCGATTTCGCTCGCGAAGGTCCGCGAAGTTCGGGTCCGTTACCCTACTCAGGGCTCCACTTCTTTCCAGCTCGAATATCCGCACGATGCGATCAGGCTGCGGATACGGCAGCCGCTCGAGCAGCACGCCGTCGACCACGCTGAAGATCGCCGTAGTCGCGCCGATGCCGAGCGCCAGCGTGAGAACGGCAGCAGCCGTGAAGCCGGGGCTCCGAACCAGCGTGCGAAGCCCGTAACGGAGGTCCCGGCCAAGCTCTTCGAATCGCGTCGTCATGCGCACATCCCTCGCTTGATCCTTGTAACGCTCGACCCCGCCGAACGCGATCAACGCCTGTCGCCTCGCCTCGTCCGGCGTGAGGCCGCGCGCATCCAACAGGTCCTCGGCCTCCATCTCGACATGGAAGCGCATCTCCTCGCCCATATCGCGCTCCAACGCGTTCTTGCGCAGGAGCGCCTGGAAGCCGCGTTGCAGTCGAAGCATCCAGCTCATCCTCGCGTTCCTCTCAGTTCTCGACGCCGCTGGCCTGGCACCAGCGATCGCCGAAACCGGGTGGCGGCGGGGCAACTCGCAACCCGAAACCCGCAACTCGGAGCCCATTTGTAGTGAGTTCCCGGGCCATCATTCGGTTCTCAATGCAGCGATCGGATCCATGCGCATCGCGCGGCGCGCGGGCACGTAGGTCGCGACGACGCTGACTGTCGTGAGAACGACGGCCACAGTGACGAACGTCAGCGGATCGCGCGCTGACACCTCGAACAGCAGCGAGGCGAGCACACGCGTGACGGCCGCGGCGGCGACGAGGCCGATGAGCACACCGGCGATGCCGATGCCGAGTCCTTCGCGGAGCACGAGCGCACGGACGGCGGCGGGCTGGGCGCCGAGCGCGATGCGGATGCCGATCTCTGCCGTACGTTGGCTCACGATGGTGCTGATCACGCCATAGAGGCCCACGACGCCGAGCACGAGCGCGACGGAAGCCGCGATGCCGAGGAGCAGGACGGTGAACGATGTGCGCGCCAGCGATGATGCGACGACCTCATCCATCGTGCGCAGGGTCGTGAGCGGGACGGATGGATCGACGCGCGTGACGGCCGCGCGGATCGCGGGCATGAGCGCCGTTGGCTCGCCGTCGGTTCGAATCACCAGCTGCATCAGATCCAGCTGAACGGGGCGCATGGTGCTCAGCGGCAGGTATGCAGCCGGTCGGACCTCCTCGTTCAGCCCGAACTCGCGCACGTCACCGACCACCCCCACGATCTCCGCCCAGACCGTGTCCTCGCCGAATCGGATTCGCTCGCCGACGGCGCGGCCGTCGAGGAATCGCCGGGAGAACGTCTCGTTGACCCAGACCACGGGCCGGCCGCCCTCGGCGTCTGCTCGCACCGGTGCGCGGCCGTCGATCCGTGGGATCCCCAACGTCTCGAAGTAGCCGTCCGTGACGGCTGACCACATCGAAATTGGCGGCAGCTCGTCATCGCCTCGGGGCCGCGACTCGATGGCGAAGGATCCGCCGTTGCTGGCGGAGAGCACGATCGGCAGGTTGTTCGTCGCGCCGGCCGAAACAGCGCCCGGCAGCGCGGCGACCTCGTCGAGCACACGGTGATAGAGGACGATCGTGCGCTCTCGATCGCGCAGCTCACCCAGACTCACGCCCACGGCGAGCGCACCATCGGCGCGCAGGCCCGGATCGACGGCGTGCAGGTGTGCGACGCTGCGCAGCATGAGCCCGGCACTCACGAGCAGCACGAGCGCGAGTGCCATCTGCCCGACGATCAGCAGTTGCCGCACGCGGTGCCGCTCGCGGCCGGCGGTGCCCCGACCGCCGCGCAGC
>JBOHRM010000432.1:0-2298 GCA_050732715.1 Longimicrobiales bacterium | reverse complement strand
CGAGAGTAGAGGCGATGCGCCGCTTCGGAGACCGGTGGCGAATAGAGCAGCAGTTGCAACGGATCGATCGAACGCGGGAGTTGACGATGTGGCGTGCGCGCGTGGTGTTGGATCTGAGTCAGGACATGCGGTTGGCGCTGAGGCAGGTCCGGCGTCGGCCGGGGCATGCGGCGGTGGCCGTGGGGATCCTCGCGCTCGGCATTGGTGCGAGTGTGGCTGCGTTCGCTGGAGTCGATGGCGCGCTGCTGCGATCGCTGCCGTTGCCGGACGATCATTCGCTGGTCTACGTGTCGGTGGTCGATCCGCGGACCGGCGAGGGCGGGTATTCGGCAACGCTGCCGGATTTCCGGGACTGGGAGCGGGATGCGGATTTCTTCGAGGCGGTCACTGCGATGGCGTCGAACAGGTATGTCCTGACCGGTGACGGCGAGCCGCAGCAGGTGACGGGGTTGCTGGTAGCGGGTGATCCTCTCGGCGTCATGCGGTTGCGGCCCACCACCGGCCGGAGCTTCTCGCCCGAGGAGCTGCAAGCGGGCGCGCGCGTCGTCATGCTCGGAGAGATGTTCTGGAGGCAGCAGTATGGCGCCGAGCGCAACGTGATCGGACGCGCGATTCGCGTGGACGGTGCACCGTACACGGTGATCGGGGTGATGCCGCGCGCGGCGAACCTGCTGCGCGGAGGCCGACCGCTCGAGCTGTGGCTGCCGCTCGAGGAGCAAGAGTGGATGGACCGCAGCATTGGTTTCCTGAGCGTGGCTGGGCGATTGCGAGAGGGCATGACGCTGTCTACAGCGCGGTCGCGCACGGCCACATTGGCGGCGAGCCTCCGCGAGGCGGGCGTCACGAGCAACAGCATCGGGCTGGCGGAAATGAGGACCGAGCTCGTTGGCGAGACGCGTGCCGTGCTATGGCTGCTGCTCGGTGCGGCAGGGTTTCTGTTACTGATCGTCTGCGCGAACGTGGCGAACCTGTTCCTTGCACAGGCTCTCCGCCGCGCGAACGAATTTGCCGTGCGCACCGCGCTCGGGGCGGGACGCATGCGATTGGCGCGCCAGGTGATGACCGAAAGCCTCGTGCTAGCGCTCGCGGGCGGTGTCGCGGGGTTCGGCGTCGCGCATGCGGCGTCGGACCTGCTCACGTCGGTTTCGATCGAGATCGCCGCGCTCTTCCCTCGCTCACTCCTCGATCTACGCGTTGTCGGCTTCACGGTCGCGACCTCGTTGTTCGTGGCCGTCCTGTTCGGGGTGTGGCCGGCGTGGCGCATCGGGCGCGGCAGCGTGGCCGGTGTCATGAAAGGGGCGGGCGGTGTGCGCGCCGTGTCGGGTCGTCGAAGCTGGCTCCGGCGTCGCCTGCTCGTGGGTTTCGAGGTGGCGTTGAGTGTCGTCCTCCTCGCGGGTGCCGGACTCCTGATGCGGAGCGTGATGAACCTGCTCGAGGAGGACAAGGGCTTCAGCTGTTGGCCATCATTCTCGGCTTGCGCTGGGGAGGAGTTGGCCTGACGCGCGCGCCCTGAGCGTGCACGTCGTCAGCTCCGGAGCGCCTCGACCGGATCCAGCGCCGCCGCCCGCCGCGCGGGCAGCCAGGTCGCAAGCGTGGCGACGGCCAGCAAGAGCACGGCGATATCCGCGAACGTGACGGGATCGCCCGGGGTCACGTCGAAGAGCAGGCCGGAGAGCAGTCGTGTCAGTGCGAGCGCCGCGGCGAGGCCGATCGCGGTACCCGCGCCCGCGAGCGCCAGCCCACGCCCGACGACGAGCCCGAGGACATCGCCGGAGTCGGCGCCCAGCGCGACCCGGATCCCGATCTCGCGCGTGCGCTCCGCGACGGAGAACGCGAGCACGCCGTAAAGCCCAACGGCGGCCATGAGCAGCGCGAGCCCGGCGAACGCGGCGAGAACGACCATACGCGGCGATCGAGTGGACCGGCAGCCCGGGTCGGGCAGACGCTCGTCTGCCCGATGGAGCCGCTCGCCCGGGCAGCGATACGGGCCGGGGAACCGTGGCGCGGCCGCGCGTTCCCTGCCCCGTCTGCCCTGCGCCGCTCTACTCTGCGGTGAGCGCTGTCGCATGGCTCGTCCGCGCCATGGCCACGGTGCCGCAAACGCTTGCCGAGTGGATCCGTACCATCCGGCCAGAATTGACGGACGAACGTCTCGTTGACAATGATCGCGCGATTCCCCGCGTTGCGGCCATCAGTTCTCGCCGAAGAAGCGGCCGCGGGCGAGCTGGATGCCGAGCGCGCCGAAGTAGCCGGGCGTCACGACACGATTCAGCACGATCGGATCGGGATCGTCTGGCC
>JBOHRM010000431.1:0-2067 GCA_050732715.1 Longimicrobiales bacterium | reverse complement strand
CCGCATGACTCATCGGCGGGCCCCAATTGCCGCTGCGGACGGGCACGTGCAGCAGCTCGGGATTCGCGCGGAGCAGGCGAACCGCCGTTTCGCGGTCGTTCGCACGAATCGCGTGGTCCAACGCATCGACGACCGCATTCGACGTGAGTCTCTGCTTCATCTGGGCCCAGCTCGAGAACCCGTATTCGCGCGCGATGACCAGCTGCGCATCGCTCAACCGAAACGGCGCTGCCGCCAGCGTGGCATCATCGAAAGTGTGAAATCTCGGATGGCGGCGGCGGATCCGCTCGAGCGCTTCCGGCTGAGACGCACGCCACAGCTCGAGGAGCTCGCGCGCTTCGCGCCTCGGAACGTCCAGGTGCGGCCGGTCGGGAAGACCGCGTGAAACCGTGGGCATGACCTTTCCTCCCTTTGGTATGCCCGTTGGTCCGCTAACTCCGGGCAGGAGGTCAGGTTGATGACGATACGAAGATCGCGACCGGTGGGCTGAGCCCATTTCCGCGGACGGGGTGCTCCCGGCAAGCACCATAAGATCCAGCGACCGCGCGCGCTTGGCAAGCCCCACGACTGGCTTCCAGACGGCTTCGACGCACCGGACGCCTCGGCCGGCGGCTAGACTGCCGTGCTCGAGCGGCGTGGCTCCACGTTGCCCTAATCGGCAGCCCAAACGCGACGCTGCTACGACCCCCGGATCGGTTGAAACGCAGCCGGGGTCGGGCGGGGCAGCTCGCAACCCGCAACCCGCAACCCGCAACTCGCAACCCGCACTCCGTTTCCATCCACGCGGGCGGCGGCAAGCACAGCGACGATGGCGCATACCGCGCGTGCGGGGTATCTTGGATCGATGGAGGCTCGGCAATCCACGCATCGCGCGGCGCTGGCGCGCACGTACCGGCCGAAGCGGTTCGAAGGCGTCGTCATGCAGGACCACGCGGCGGAGACGTTACGCTCGGCCGTGGCGCGCGGGCGGACGGCGCACGCGTATCTGTTCTGCGGTCCCCGCGGCGTCGGCAAGACCACGGCCGCGCGCGTGCTGGCGATGGCGCTGAACTGCCCCAACCGGTCCGCCGAGGGCGAGCCGTGTGGCGTCTGCGACTCGTGCGACCGCATCTGGTCCGGCAAGACGTCGCTCGACGTGGTCGAGATCGACGCCGCCTCGAATCGCGGCGTCGACGATGCGCGCGACCTACGGGAACGCGCGATGTACGCGCCCACCGATGAGCGGCGGTACAAGGTCTACATCATCGATGAAGCGCACATGCTCACGCGCGAGGCGTGGAACGCGCTCCTCAAGGTGCTCGAGGAGCCGCCGCCGCGCGTGGTGTTCGTCTTCGCGACCACAGAGCCACAGAAGATTCAGCAGGTCGCGCCGCCGATCCTCTCGCGCTGCCAGCGCTTCGATTTTCGCCGCATCCCCGTCGCCGCGATCGTCGAGCGGCTGCGTTCGGTGCTCGCCGCCGAAGGCATCGATGCGGGCGATGACGCGCTGACCCCGATCGCCCGGCGCGCCGACGGCGGCATGCGTGACGCGCTTTCATTGCTCGATCAGGTGCTGTCATTCTCAGGCGATGGCGTGACCGCCGATGATGTCCGGCGTGTGCTCGGACTCATCGGAGACGAGCTGTATATCGAGCTGTTCGAGATCCTGGCGGAGCGACGGTACGGCGATGTCTTCCGATTCGTGCAACGCCTGCTCGATGAGGGCTATGACCTGACCGAGTTCTATCGCGGTCTCGCGGACGCGTTGCGCGCGCTCCTCGTCACACGGTTCGACGGCGAGAACGCGGCGGACGTGCGCGAGGATCTGCGCGCCAGCTACGCGGCCGTCGCCGAGCGGTTCGGCACCGGAGACCTGCTGCGTATGCTCGCGCTCGTCGCGGAGCTCGACACGGAAGGCCGGTTCCGCAAGAGCGCGAGCCCGCGGACGATGCTCGAGGCGCTGCTGCTGCGTTTCGCCTATCTCGACCGAACGGTCGACGTCGAGGCCGTGCTCGCGGCCGCCACGGCCGGCACGCCCCGGGACGCCGCCCCGCGGGCACCCGGCTCGCTGACACCGCGCCGTGAAGC
>JBOHRM010000430.1:0-3725 GCA_050732715.1 Longimicrobiales bacterium | reverse complement strand
CTCGTCATCTACACCCGGGGCCGCGGACCGTACGCCGAGCGCCAGCGGTAAGGGTGAGGGGCCTGTTGAGAAAACTCTTGACGCGGGCTCCAACGCAACGTACCAGCAGTATGCAGGGGTAGACCTTTCGCGATGTTCGAGCTCCAACGGGGAGAGAGCATGGATGTCAGTGGCGATGGCTTTGTCCGCTCATCCTAGCCTGCCAGCACCTTACGGCAATCTCCAACGGCGAAGGCCCGATCCATGATCGCGATCGCGCCCCTGGGAACCCCACGTGCGCCCTGGGTATCTGCTTGGCGGCGCACTTCTCATTTCCTTCTGTCATGGCTGATCATCACCGGCGGATGCCGGGCGGATGACTCCCAACGCGCGGCCGCGTCTACATCCCGCGAGGCATTACCGCTGGAAATTCAATGGGCCGATTCGATTGTGATCGAGGAAGAGCCGCCTGTCGTTCTTGTTCAACCGGAAGTAAGCATCGATCCCCACGGTGGATTCTTAATCGCCGACGAAAGGGAAGCACGGATCCACCGGTTCGGGTTCGATGGCGTGTTGGAGTGGACGGCGGGCGGAAGGGGCGGTGGGCCCGGTGAGTTCCGCTCTGTGGTCGCGGTTCGTCGACTGCCCGGTGGCGAGATCATTGCAGCCGACCGCAATGCTACGGTTACAGTTTTCGACTCGATCGCTAAGGAGATCCTTCTCGCGCAAAAAACTGGTCTCACACGCGTTGAGGACATGGAAGTCCTCGACTCCTCTCGCATTGTTCTGGCGGGAGCGTCTGGAGGCGATCCGGCGCTGGAACGCATCCACGTCTACGATTTCCGCGCTTCTGCTATTCTCGGCAGCTTTTTTAGAGCTTTAGACGGCGTGAACAATCTCGATGCGGCCTCCGTCGCTGGTTGGGTGGAACTCTCGGTGAGATCAGACACTATCGCCGCGATATTTTCGGTGAAGGACACCCTTTTCCTATTCGATCGATCCGGAGCTTCAGTTCGCCGCATTCCTATAGCCACAACCAACTTCCGTCGGGTCTACGCGCAACCACCTTCTGGTCCGCAGCCCGATAATCCGTCCAGGATGGCCGAATGGCTTTCGACGTTTGATCTCGTCGCAGACATCCACTGGCTCGACCAGAATCGGCTGCTTGTTCCGTATCAGTCAATCGGCCCAACAGAAGCCCTCGAACGTACGTGGCATCTTTTGGTCGTAAGTTCGGACGGCCGTCATCTCTGGGAACTCCGAGATGCAACGCGCCCTCTCGTTTCGGATTCCACAGCAGGAACGATCATCTTTGTGTCACCCAATTCAATGACACCGGAACGCTGGTCCGTGGGTCACTTGCAACTTGAGGTGCTCCAGTGAGACATCTAGCGCCCAAACTGCTTTACACTCTGATCGCCTTCATAATCCCCACGCGACATGCGTCGCGCGGGGACCCCGGTCGAGGATGGCGGTGACGGGTTCGGGAGGTGTGAAGAAGGTGATGATGCGCAGCTTGCCGCCACAAGCGGGGCAAACTAGCGGCAGCACTTCGTAAATCCGGGCCAGAAGGCGCGCCCAGATCGAGCCAGGAGCGCTGAGGTTCAGGGGCGTTGCAGAGGGTTGTGACGAGGGTGCAGCGGGTGGCGTGGCTCGGCGAGAGGGGGCTCTGCCGTGTCGAAGTCGGGCGATGAGGGCGTCGGCTCGGCGGGAGCGGGCTCTGGCGCGACTGCCTGCTGAGCCCAAGCGGTGATCGCTGGACGCAGGCGGGCGTGCGGCCGTAGCGCGCATGCGCCACGCTTTCGACGCACTTTCTTCTTCTCGCCGCGCTGGTCGGCATGGTGCAGGGCGGCACGCAGGCGCTCTCGCGCTCGCTGTTCGCTCGCCTGATCCCGCGCCACAAGTCGGGCGAGTTCTTCGGCTTCTTCGGCGTGACGGACCGGTTTTTCCGGCAGCATCGGCACGATCGTGATGTCGCTCATCACCGCGCTGACGGGCTCGCCGCGCAACGGGATCCTCGCCATCATCCTGTTCTTCATCGCCGGCGCGCTCATCTTGACCCGTGTCGACGTCGCCGCCGGCGAGCGCGCGGCGCGCGAGGCCGAGCTCGACGCCGGCGTGCTGAGCTCCTGAGGGGCATCCCCGGGACCGCGGGCGCTCCGGCCCGGAAGGTTACCTCGTCCCGGGACCGCGGGCCTCCGGCCTGCATGCCTGCTTGCTCGCTTCGGTCGGAGCGGGCTGATGGCGAACGAGTTGCGACGTAGTGGAGCCGGTTACGCGAACAGCTCGGCAAGCTGGATACGGAAACCCGGCAGCACGGCTTCGCCGTCGAGTGCTTCGTCGGGTCCGAGCAAACGAGTCGGTCCGTCGCGTCGGTAGACGATCGCCGTGCGCGTGTTCGGGTGGATGGTCCACACGAGCTTCGCGCCCGCGTCGCGGTATTCACGCGCGCGGCGGCGGATGTGGGGTTTACGATCGTTGGGCGATTCGATTTCGATCGCGAGGTCGGGGATGCCCCGGAAGAACCCCTTCTCCGGTTCGCCGCCGGCCGCGTCGATCGTCGCGTTCGATACATACGACAGATCGGGGCCGCGTAGCCGGTCCGGGTCATTGTCTACGTCGAACACGAAGCCGGCCTCCGAGTAGACGCGGCCAATGCCCGTGCGCCTGACGAACCGATCGAGCTCGCCGGCAAGAAACGTGGCGATGCGGCCGTGCGGCAACGACGCCGGCATTACCGGTACCAGCTGGCCGTGGACGAGCTCGTAGCCGATGTCGCCGCCGCGTTCGGCCTGAATCCGCAGGACGTCGTCCGGGGTGATCCGATCCGAGGGTATGCCCATAGAAACCTCCACGCTGCCGGTGTACCCAACATAGCCTCGCCCCTTCGACGGAGACAATGGTCCGCTGATACGCTCGATCGACTGCGCGCGTGCGTCTTTCCGGGTCACGCATCCGGACGTTGCCTGCTTGCCCGGGGCACTGGAATGGCGGGATGGGACGCCGTCGGCATCCCTTCCAACTCCGCCCCGGCCGGAAGCAACTCGGCGTGTGCAAGTTTCCCGGCGCCGGTCGTCATCGGTTGGCGAGACCAGCGAGCTCGGCGGCCCGCGCTCCACGATCGCGGCTGGCGAGCGCGCGGACCTCACAACTCGCGGCTCGCTTCAGGTGGAGGCAGACATGCGACGGAAGCTATCGACGGTAGCGGCGGCGTTCGCGCCGGTGCTCGTAGCGCTCACGGCGGCCATGGCGCTTGGTGCGCCCCTCGCCGCACAGGGCTGGATCGAGCCGTTGCCGGGGTGGCTCGACCCGGGCGTGATCAAGCTGCGCACGAACGTGACGGTGCGCGTGACGGACCGGGTCGCGCTCGTCGAGGTCGAGGAATGGTTCGAGAACCGCGGCGGCGTCAGCGAAGGCGACTACCTCTACCCACTGCCGGGCGAGGCGGTGTTCAGCGACTTCTCGCTGTTTCAAGGGGATGCCGAGCTGCGTGGCGAGACGATGGACGCGGAGCGGGCGCGCTCGATCTACGAGGAGATCGTGCGCAGGCGGAAGGACCCTGCATTGATCGAGCTCGTCGGCCACGGCCTGGTGCGAGCGCGCGTGTTCCCGATCGAGCCGGGCGAGACGCGCCGCATCACGATGCGCTACACGCAGCTGCTCAACCGATCCGGCGATGCGCTGCAATTCCGCTACGCGGCGGGCCGACGGTTCGCGGGCGGCGCGCCGGCGGGTCCCGTGCTGCG
>JBOHRM010000429.1:0-3692 GCA_050732715.1 Longimicrobiales bacterium | reverse complement strand
AAGTCGACGAGCGCCGCGAACCTCGCCGTCACGCTCTCGCACCAGGGCGTGGCGACGCTGCTGATCGATGGCGATCTTCGCAGGGGCACGCTCCACGAGATCTTCGGCGTCGATCGGACGCCGGGCCTCGCCGAGGTGCTACGGGAGGAGGTCGAGCTGGGAGAGGCATTGCGATCGATCGAGCTCGCCGGCGGAAGGCTGGACATCCTCCCGTCGGGAGCGCATCCCGAGAATCCGTCGGAGCTGATCGGAGGGCAGCGGATGGAGCTGGTGCTCCAGGATCTCATCGACCGCTACGACCGGATCCTGATCGACACGCCGCCGCTACGGTCCGCAACCGACGCGGCCGTCCTGTGCTCGATGCCGTACACGGGCGCGCTCATGGTCGCCCGCGCCGGATTCAGCGATCGGCACGCGATCGAGGAGGTCGCGCGCGAACTTCAGGAGATGGGCATCCGCGTGGATGGCGTGATCATCAATGACGTCGCCGTCTCGGAGCGCCCGGCGTATGGCTATCACTCCGTCTACGCCGACTGAGGGCAGGCTTGAAGGATTTCCGCTGCTACGCGCGTTCCGCTAACGGCTGCTGACGTAACGGGTGCGTACTCTCATCATCGCTGGCGCTCGGCCGAACTTCATGAAGGTCGCGCCGATCCTCGAGCAGCTGCGGGCATGTGGGGATGAGCCAGTGCTGGTACACACAGGTCAGCACTACGATCTCAATATGTCGGCCATGTTCTTCCGAGACCTGGGTATGTCCGAGCCGGACCACTACCTCGGGGTGGGCTCGGCGTCTCACGCCTTGCAGACGGCAAGGGTTATGGAAGCGTTTGAGCCTGTGCTGCTGGCGGTGCGGCCGGATTGGGTAGTCGTGGTGGGCGATGTGAATTCGACATTAGCGTGCGCGCTTGTCGCGGCGAAGCTAAAGGAAGAATCGGGTTGTCGTGTCGCTCATGTCGAAGCCGGTCTCCGCAGCCGCGACTGGCGGATGCCGGAGGAAGTCAACCGCGTACTGACCGATCGGCTCTCCGATCTGTTACTTGTGCCGAGCCGCGATGCGATCGCGAATCTGATCACGGAGGGCATTGCAGCCGAGCGCATCGCGTTCGCTGGCAATGTCATGGTAGACACTCTGCTGGCGCAACTACCGCGGGCGAGCACCCTCGATACTCGAGCACGGCTGGGCGTGGACGGCGCCGCATACGCCGTGGCCACGTTACACCGGCCGTCGAACGTGGACGAAAGCGAGTCGCTTCGTTCGATCCTCGAGGCGCTTGCCGGCCTTGCCTCAGACATGGCGGTCGTGTTTCCGATCCATCCGCGGACGAAGGCAAGAGCCGAGGCGTTTGGCTTCAATGGCTTGCTGGAGAAGCTGCTTACGGTCGAGCCACTTGGCTACCCCGACATGCTGTGCCTGACGGCTGGGGCAGCCGTCGTGCTGACGGACTCGGGCGGGCTGCAGGAGGAGACGACGGTGTTAGGGGTGCCCTGCGTGACACTGCGCGAGCAGACGGAGCGGCCCATCACGGTCATTCAGGGGACGAACCGGATGGCGCCATGGCCGCTGACGCCGGCCGGAATCCTCGGCGCGACCGAGGCGGCGTTACGGTGCGGTCGCCGCGCGGTGGGTGCGCACGCGCCCGAGGGTTGGGACGGACGCGCGGCCAAGCGAATCGTCATGGAGCTGCGCGGTCGCCTCACAACGGCGCCGGAACCGAAAGGCGTCGCCGAGAAGCTCGTGACATAGTCTCCAGCTCCGATGGCGGCCTGGCGCCAAAGGGTTCATGAACAACTCGCGTTGTCGCATTGTCTCGTCAGGTCGTGCGGCTGAACCGCGAGCCCCTGTTGGGCCTGTTCATCGCATCACCATCGTCGGACGAGTCGCCGTTGAGAAATCCGGTCGGGCGAGATCGAGGCACCCATTCGACCTCGGAAGGAGAGATTCCGAGCGTGTCCAGTGCTTCCACGAGTGCTTCTGCGAGGTCATCGCGACGCACGTCCCAGAGAATCTCGGTCCCCTCCACGGGGGAACCGACGTGCCTGAGTAAGGCGAAGCGCCGTCCCGATCCAGCTTCGATGCCGGCATGGAGCGTCTCATCGAGGTCATCGTGGCCGCGCTCGAACTCCAGCCCGAGTCGTCCCGCTAGCTCATCCGGGCTGAATCGGACGAGGGCGATCGCCTGATAGCCTTTCCAGGAGTCGATTCGTACCTGTCGAATGCTGGAACTCACGAGTCCTCCTCAAGCTGGCGATTTCTGACCTCGTCTACATTGAGGCGGGCCATCCCTTGGTACACCATGACCCCGACTACCTTTCGCTCGGCGACGATTTCGAGGGCGTTCTAGCCTGGGGCATGATCGCCAACCGGTCCTACCTCCGTTGCCTGCATGGCGGGCCGGCTTACGGTCGGTGGACCGATCACGGCTGCCACGCTGCCACGGCGTACGCCCCATTGAACCGCATTGCGTCAAGCAGCACTTGTTGGCGTAGGTTCCGATCCCGCGTCCGAGGTCGAGCCGGTACGGGCGTGAACCAATTCGAAAGGTTGGCCAGCGGCCACGGCTTCTAAGAAGTGCGCCATCTTGAGGGCCTCGGTGCTCCGGGAGAAGTGTTCAGCGGCGTATCGGGCGCCACGCAGTCCCATGGCTTCACCGCATCGCGGATCGGTTTTGAGCTCGAGAATGGCGTTGGCCAATGCGCGGCCGTCTTCGGCTGGGTAGTAGATTCCCGCTCCAGCTTCATCCAGGATCGCTCGAGACTCGCCATCGACCGACAATAGCACGGGGCGCCCGCACGCCATCGAGTCGAAGAGCTTCGATGGGATGAACTTCCTGAATATCTCGTGTTGGGCGAGGGGAACGAGCAGTGAATCCGAAGCGGCCATGTAACATGCGGCTTCGTCCTGTGTGACGCGAGCGACGAATCGAACGTTGTGCAGGCGCCTGCGCGTTGATTCATCGATCAGCCGCTGTCGTGCCGCACCGTCCCCGACGAGCAGTATGCATGCGTCTGGACTGACGTCGAGCAGGATCTCTGCGGCACCGAGAACGTGGTCGAGCCCTTGAGCGAGACCCATATTCCCCGCGAAAGTGACGATGAAGCAATTCGGTAGGCCGAGCTTTTCGCGGCATTCGGACTTCGAGCGGTCCGAGCGGTACAGCTCCGGTACGGTGCCATTCATGATGCGCGCGACCGCTTTGTTTTCGCCAGCCGTGATGGCGATATCATCGCAGAAGCTCTGTGTCACAGCGGTTATTCCGTGCGCCTTCCTGTAGACTAGCCGTTCCATCGCTTTTGCGAGGCGGACCGCCCGTTCGTGCTTGAGCTCGCCCATTGCGACTGCGACATCCGGCCAGAGGTCGCGTACGTCGAATACGAAACGCGCCCGCTTCATCCGACTGGCCACCCAGCCCGCGATGCCGACGAAGAGCGGCGGCGACGATGCGAGCACGATGTCGAATCGAAATTTCATGCGTGCGGCTGCCCAGACGGCAAGCACGACGAACGAGATGTAGAATCGAATGCGCGTCAGAAATCGCTTGGCCCGGTCCTCCCATATCCAGACGTACGTGACGGGAATCCGGTCGTGTTTGCGATCGATGAACAAACCCTGGCGGTATTCCGGCCAAATAATGCCGGTCGGGTAGTTCGGCTTCTCAGTTATCACGTGAACGTCGTGGCCGGCCTCCACA
>JBOHRM010000428.1:0-8099 GCA_050732715.1 Longimicrobiales bacterium | reverse complement strand
CCGTTAGCCCATCGCGCGCTACACGCGATCGCGGCACGCATCGAGTGACGCTCGAGACCGGACACGCTCGAGATTGCTCGATCTGCGGAGCCATACTACCATGCCCGGAGCCATAGGGGCCGGTTAGCCGGTTGCCGGTTAGCCGGTTAGCCGGTTGCCGGTTAGCCGGTTGTCGGTGGCCGGCCACGCCGCACCGGAAACCGGCAACTGGGGAACCGGTTCGTCTCACTGCAACGTCAGCCAGGGTGACCGCGATGATCGTTCCGAACCTACTCCTACGGGGCATGACTTTTTTCTTGGGCGTGACCTTGATCGGCGCCGCGCTCGCCTCCGGTACGGCCGCGCAGGAGCCCGACGCGCCGGCGGCGAGACCCGAGGACGTTGCATCGATCGATGCGATGATCGCCGCGGTCTATGAAGTGATCTCGGGACCGGCCGGCGAGCCGCGCGACTGGGAGCGGTTCCGCTCGTTGTTCGTGCCGGGCGCTCGGCTCATCCCGACACGCGTGGCCGAGGACGGAAGCGTGACCGCGGTGATGCTCACGCCTGATGACTTCGTCGAGGCCAGCGGTCCGGCGATCATGGAGAATGGCTTCTTCGAGAGTGAGATCGGACGCGTGACGGAAGAGTTCGGCCACATGGCGCACGCGTTCAGCAGCTACGAATCGAAGCGCTCGCCCGATGACGCGGAGCCGTTTCAGAGCGGCATCAACAGCATGCAGCTGCTCAACGATGGCGAGCGCTGGTGGTTCGTCACGATCTACTGGGACGCCGAGCGGACGGGCACACCGATCCCCGAGAGATACCTGCGCGCGGGCTCGAACTGACGCCTATCTGCCGACCATAAGCCCGCTCGGTACGGATGCCGGAACGAGCGAGGTCAGATCACGCGCGGCGGGATCGGTCAACGACTCCAGGAACGCAACCAGATCATCGATCTCGTCATCCTCGAGGTCGAGCGGCGACTCGAGATTGAAGTCCAATGTCGAGAGCACGTCGTTGATCGTCGCTTCATCGCCGTGATGCAGGTGGCGCAGCCGCGGGTCGAGCTGCGCCACGTCATAGGTCCGGAGCGCTTCCGGCACGTCGTCGTAGTGGCGCACGACGGCTTCGAGCGTGGGGTATGCGCCGCTGTGCATGTACGGCGCGGTGAGCTCGACGTTGCGCAGCGGCGCCACGCGGAACGCGAACCTGTAGAAGTCGTTGCCTTCGATGCTGCCGCGGCCGAGATCGTGCGGCGCGTCCTTGCCGAACCCCGGGCCGATCTGAGGCACACCGACGTTCGCGAAGCTCCGCGCGCCGAGTAACGGGCCGCTGTGACAGCGGCTGCAACGCGCGTCGCCGAAGAACAGCAGTGCGCCACGCTTCTGCTGGACCGAAAGCGCGGCGTCATCGCGGTCGAGGTAACGATCGAACGGCGAGCTCGCCTTCGTGAACGCTTGCACCTCGAACGCCGCGATCGCGCGGGCGGCGTGCTCGAAGCGCAGCGCGTTCGATGGCACATCGGGAAACGCGGCTGCGAACATCTCGACGTACGCCGGGATCGCGGTCAATCGCTGCATGATCGCGTGCCAGACTTCGCTGTGACCGGTGTCGCCCAGGCTGGCGAGCTCGTTGTCGGCGCCGAACGCGTCGACGTCGCCACGGTCTCCGCGCATCTCACGCCGGTCCAGGACGGGGAGGAACACCTGCGCAACGAGGGCGCTGGGCAGGTTCGACGGCAGCGTGGTGCCGGCGCCGTCCGTGAAGAATGTACCGGGGCCGAAACTCTGGAGCCGGCCGTCCCAGAACAGATAGGACGCGCCGAGGCCGGAGTTGAGCAGCGTCGGCGAGCTGCGCGGCACGAACTCGCGCGCAGCGCCCAGAGTCCGGGCCGGACCGAGGCCCGTACCGCCGGTGCCGACGGCGAGCGACCTCCCGTCGGTGAGCGCAGTCGATGGGTGGTGGCACGTGGCACACGCCACGTCGCGATTACCGCTCAGGATCTTGTCGAAGAACAACGCGCGTCCCAGCTCGACCTTCGCCGGCGGCTGCGCGGAGAGTGGGCCGATCGGGATGACGCCCCACTGATCGAGGCTCTGTCTCAGCTCGGCGTCGAGCGACAGTCCCGGCTCGGGCGACGTGCTGCTCTCATCGCACGCCGTGAACAGAAGCAAACCGATGCCAAACGTTGCTATCGAGCGCATCGTCTCATTTCCTCCATGCCATGGCGTGGCACATGCGAGCGATGACGGCCTGGGCGAGTATGGAATGCTCGCGCAAAGGCGCGAAGCTCGCCAAGGATCCGCAAAGAACTCCTGGCGACCCCTTCGCGCACTTGGCGCCTTGGCGCGAGCATTCCTACCATCGACCGTGACGCACGCCAGCGCGTTCGACTCAGTGAATCGGCAGCGAGAGCGACAGCTGATGCGCTGTGACGCGGACCTCGTCGAGCGTCACCGGGCCGGTCGGCGCGAGCAGGATGTTGCTCCCGCCGGCGGAGAGGTCCTCCAGGGCGAACCCCCAGGTGGGTTGCGCGACGCCCGGCCGGCCCGTGCCGTTCGCGACGCTGCCGCGGTAGCGGATCTCGAACGACGGCCTCCGGAACGTGAGCCCCCATGTCGGCGTCCATTCGAGCCACCGTTCTTCCTGGCTGCGATCGGTGTCCTGGATGTTGTCGTGCTGGTCGAGCCAGTAGTGGACGCGGTGCAGCGCGAGGCCGAGCTGGAGCCCCACGGCCGCGCCGGGGAGCTCGATCTCATCGCCCACGCCCATGCGCAGCTGCGCGTTCGAGAACCGGAAATGGTTCTCGATGGTCTTGCCGCCGGCTGGGATCGTCTCGCCGCGCTCGGTCTCGATCGGCGCGGCCGCGTCGGCCCACGTGTACGTCCAGATCGGCTCGTAAATCAGGTCGATGCCGAACGTGGCCGTGCCTCGTGTCCGCGCGAAGCCGATGCCGGCTTGGAACGCCGCGGAATGACCGGGGTCGCGCGGGATCGGTGCGATGGTCGGCAGCTCGTAGGTCGGCAGCTTGGGGTGCGTCTTGTAGTTCGCCGTGGCGAGCCAGCCTATGCGCCAGCCGTCACCCGGCAACGGCTGCTCGTACTCGGCGTGCAGGCCCCACGTGTGCGTGCGGTCGAGGTTGTGCTCGACACGAGGGCGTTGCTCCGTCTGCTGCATCTCCGGGTTCCAGAACGAATCGAGAAAGACAACGTCGTGCGTCATCCGAAAGCGGTTGTAGACCGCGACGACCTCGAGTGACCGATCGCCGTCCCATTCCTTGAGCGCGCCGAGCCGGACGTCCACGGCGTGGCCGGCCTGCTCGACCTGTGCGCTGCCGGCGTAGAGCATGTCGACGCCGTCGATCGCGTCGAGCCCAGACCAGAAGATGCTGCCGCCCAGCGAAACGCCGCCGCGCAGATCGCGGCCGAGCGACGCGAACGCGTACTCATTGCCGCGCGACCGGTTGTTGCGCTCGAGATCGAGGTCGATGTCGAGCTCGTCGCACTCGGCGCATGCAAAGAACACCTGAGGCGGCTGCTCGCTGAGGTCGACCTGCTGCAACCCGAGCAAAAGCGCACCGAACCACGGTCCGGACTTCGTCATGGCGGCGAGCGGCAGCGTGCGCCCTGCGCCGGCGTCGCGCGAGACGCCGTACGTCGCGGGCGAGCCGAAGAAACGCGGTGTCTCGATCCTCGCCCCTTTCGCCGGGTTCGTGAACGGATCGAGCAGCGGATCGGCGACGGCGATCGACACGCCACCCATGCCCAGCCGTTCCGATGGGAAGATGTCGAACTGGTGCGCTTGCGAGATCGGTACGGTCCGGATCGGCACGATCTGCGCGCCGAGGAGTGTGGGCGTGACGGCTGACAGGAGCGCGATTACGGCCGGGTACGTGCGCATCGGGCTTCCCTCCTTTCGTTCGGAGGCGGCCAGGCGTGGATGTGGGCCGGCGGGCAGGAGCCGACCCGCGTTTCGATTAAGACGAACGACGCCCGTGCCTGACAACACCGGTCTTCCGGAGCTTCTCGGGCCGCGGTGTGATCCGGCGTGTGCGCTCTGGAATGCTCAACGGCATTCACGCGCCGAGGTGCGCGGAGGAACAGGAGCACACGGAGGTCGGCCTGATCGGCGTCATCCCGGTCGCCCTCTGCACCTCCCCCGTCCTCCGCGCTCTCGGCGTTTCAATCTGTTCCTCTATCAGCGAACGGCGACCGGCGCTATCCTCCCCGGACTCCAGGATCATCGCGGGGCGACGATGAACGAACACGACACGCGTGCCGTGCTCGTGACCGGCGCGTCGAAGGGCATCGGCGAGGCGTGCGCGCTGCGGCTGCATGCGCGAGGGTTCCTCGTGTTCGCCGGTGTGCGTGACCCGGAGGACGGCCGTGCGCTCGTCGACCGCGCCGGCGGCGACCGCATGGTCCCTGTGCGTCTCGACGTCGTCAAAGCGGACGACATCGCGGCGGCCGCGCGCACCGTCGAGGACCACACCGGCCAGCGCGGTCTCGCGGGCCTCGTCAACAACGCGGGCATCGCGGTCGCGGGGCCGCTCGAGTTCATGCCGATCGATGAGCTCAGGCGGCAGCTCGAGGTGAACGTGGTCGGGCAAGTCGCGGTCACCCAGTCGCTCATGCCCTCATTGAGACGGGCGCGCGGACGCATCGTGTTCATGAGCTCGGTCGCGGGCCGCAGCTCATTGCCGTTCTCCGGAGCGTACGGTGCGTCGAAGTTCGCGATCGAGGCGATCGCCGACGCGCTGCGGGTCGAGCTCGCCGACAGCGGCATCAACGTCGCCGTCATCGAGCCCGGCGCGATCGCGACGCCGATCTGGGAGACGTCGCTTGCGCGCGCGGACGTGATGCTTGAATCGATGCCGCCAAAGCTCGAGGAACGTTACGGCCCGCAGCTCGCAATCGTGCGCCGGTTCGCACTGAGCAGCGCGAAGCACGGCGCGCCCGCGAGCCGCGCCGCCGCCGCCGTCGAGCACGCGCTCACCGCATCACGGCCCCGCACCCGCTACGTCGTCGGCCACGACGCGAAAACGCGCCTGCTGCTCGAGCGCTTGCTGCCGACGCGGCTGCGCGATCGTCTGATTCGGATGCGGCTCCGCTGAGGCCCGCCAGACCGCGTCGCCGAAGGGAGACGGCTACCTTTCCCCCTACCGAGCCAGCGCCGACGCATCGAGCTTGAAAATGCCGCTGAGCATGTCCGACGCGTAGAGGAGATCACCGACCCTCGCCACGCCCCAGATCGATACGTCGCCGTTTCCACCAAGCGCGACGGCGGCCTCGCGGCCGGCGAGCGTCAGGTCGCACCGGCCGTCCGCGGCGCGGTGCTCGGCCGCGCAGTCACCCAGGTCGCCACGCACATCGAGCGCACGCACGCCGCCACTGTAGAACGCGGCGTAAAGGATGCCGGACTGCTCGTCCATCGTGAAGTTGTGCGCGCCGGCGCCGGGAACGTGGTAGAACGCAACCTCCTGTGGGTCGTCAATGTCGCTGATGTCGACCACGTGCACGTCGCCCGTGTACTCGCCGATCACGGCGGGGATTTCCTCACCCACGAAGACGTACCGCTTCTCGCCGTTCTGGGGATTGTGAAACCACCACATGTTGTGGACGCGGGCGGAGCCCCGATCCGCCGAGCCGACCGTCTTGATGTTGCTGATCGCGACGGGATTCTCGGGTGAGCCGCCGCGGCCCGCACGACCGATATCCCAGATCGTCATCCCGCCGTTCCACAGTGCGGTGAACAGCAGGCCGTCCCGAACGAACACGTCGTGGATGAAGGGGTCGCCCATCGCGCGCACGAGCGCCTCGCGCGGGTTCGCGGGATCGCTCAGGTCGACCACAACCAGCCGAGAGGGACGTGTGCCGTCATTGACGGAGAGGAAGGCGTACAGTTTACCGCTCGCGTCATCGCGATAGAGCTTCACCGTGTGGACGCCGTTGTCGCGCGTGTCGTCGCTCATATGGCGCGACACGAGCCGCGGGTGTGCGGGGTCCTCGAGGTCGTAGGCGACGATCGAGCCCGTCTGGAACTCGGTGGCGACCACGAGCCACCGGCCGTCCTCCGAGATCTGCACGTCGCCGGTCGTGGCCGCGTCCTCGATGATCAACGAGTCGACGAGCTGCGGCGACGCGGACACATCCCACACCTTCACCGCGTTGCCGTCATTGCGTCCGCGCGTGCTCCACGTCGTGGTGTAGGCGTAGTCGCCCCGGGCCGCGACCTCCGCGGTGTACCGTTCGCACGTCACGCCGCGTCCGAGGATCGTGATGCTGGACCCCGCCGTCACGGGCGACGCCGATGCCTCGGCCGAGGATTCCCGGCACGGATTGCCGCCGAGGTTGTTGTTGGGTCCTGCCGCGTCTTCACAGCCGGCGAAGGCGAGAGCTACACCGAAACTGGAGAGTAAGCACGTCGCGCGCGCGGCGCGTTCAATCATCTTCATGACTTCCTGTAGTTGCGCTCGTGGTCGAGCGATCCGCGGGCCCGTGGGCCGGGTGCGGCGCGGCGAGCGCCACGCCGTACCGCCCCATGCGGGCGTGCTGCGCGCCGACGCCGACGCGGACACCGAGCGACAGATTCCAGAGGCGGTCGCTGCCGAACTGCTCGATGGGGTCGAAAACGTTGCCGACCGTGGATCGTACCGCGTGGCGCGACGCTTCGATGAACGGCTCGAGCGTCCATCGAGTACCGAACGTTCGGCCGACGCGTCCCGTGACACTGGTCCAGCGCGTGATGCCGACAATGTTCGTGTGCGTGTGCGGGCGCGTGGACCGGAACGGGTCGCCGGATCGCTCCTCTTCGGGTCGCGTCGTGCGCTCGAGTCGCAACGCCGTTTCCCAGCCGTCTCGGCGCGCGGCCACCTCGGCGAGCGCCGACTCGAACGTGAAGAACCGCTGGCCGCGGTCGGCCTCGTCCGTCCTCGCCCATTCGAGCAGGCCGTACAGCGCGATGCCAGCCGGCGCCAGCGCCTCGAACCGCGCCGAAGCGCTCCACTTGCTGTGGTCCAAGCCCCGGCCGAATGCGTGTTCGGGCGAGGCGACGAACGCGCGGCTCGCCTGGAGCTCGATCCCGTCCATCGGCCGCACGGTCGCGCGCGCCGACCAGGAATCGCCGAACCGATCGAGCCGGCCCACGTCGTCCGGCCGCATCGGCTCATCGCCGTTGAACACGCCCGCCTCGAGCGCGATCGGCCCGCGACGCACCGCGCCCACGACGATCAGTCGCTCGAGGAGCTGCGCAAGGTGATGGTTCGCCGGGTACTTCGTGAACGGCCGGACCATCGGGTCATCCGTGCCGAACGGCGCGAACCCGCGACCCACGGTGAGGGATGTGTCGAAACCGCGCCATGGAGGCGCACGCGCGACGAGGACCGCCTCGTGCAAGTACGTGTGCGGGTGCCGCCGATCCACGTAACCCTCGCCGGCATTGCCAGCCGCCAGCTCGCCGTCACGCAGCGTGACCCCCTCGAAGTTCAGCGTGACCCGCGCATCGAGCCAACCGCCGGGCAGCGTCGCGTGCGCGAACAGCATCGGCTGCGTCAGGTACAGCTCCGAGAGCCCATCTCCCGCGACCGCCGGCTGCGCTCGGGTCCATAGCCCCACGGCCGTGCCGCCGAGCCGAACCGATGTGGGCTCCTGCGCGGCCGCACCCGCGGCGTGTACCATCCAAAGCAGGGATGCAGCCGACAGGCTGGTAAGCGGCCGTCGTCTACGTGCCATCACGGCGATCTCGCATAACGGTTCCGGTCCACTACTTACACGGCGCCGGAAGCGCGGGTCCCCAGATGGAACGGACGCCGGCTGCCGGGTATGTCCAGATTCGCTGATCTGCGGCTTTCGCCGCCGGCCGCCCGCGCAGGTCGCCGCCGCCAGCTGATCGAAGCACTGAACGAACCATGCAGAATGTAGCGAGGACGCTACCCCGGCCTACGCCGGCACCATCGAGCTCGGAGCGGCGTCCACTGCTGCTCCGGCGCAGGGTCATCTTCGCGCTGATCGCCGCGCTCGGCGTGACGACCATCGCGATCCGTCTGCTCTGGACCGACCGGCCGCGACCGGAGACGCTGAGCTACACCGAGCTGGTCGACGCGATCGATGCCGGCCGCG
>JBOHRM010000427.1:0-1839 GCA_050732715.1 Longimicrobiales bacterium | reverse complement strand
GCCTCACCCGCGTACAACGGCTGCGCTACGGCGAGAACCCGGACCAGTCCGCGGCGTTCTACGCGGAGGCGGAGGCGCCGCGCGGCTCACTGCCCGACATGCATCAGCTCCACGGCAAGGAGCTCTCCTTCAACAACCTGCTCGACGTGGAAGCCGCGGTCACGGCGGTGTCCGCGTGGCACGACGCCGGCCGGCCGGCGTGCGTGATCATCAAGCACACCACGCCGTGCGGCATCGCGCTCGCGGATGCGGCCGAGTCGGCCTACGAGCGTGCGCTCGCCTGTGACCCGGTCTCGGCTTTCGGCGGCATCGTTGCCTTCAACACACCGGTGACGGAGGCGGTCGCGAGCGCGTTGTCGACCACGTTCCTGGAAATCGTCGTGGCGCCCGCGTTCGAGCCTGGCGCGCTCGAAGGGCTCACGCGCAAGAAGAATCTGCGCTTGATCGCGCTGCCCACTGCGCCGGCGGGCGAGGATGAGCTGGACTACAAGCGGGTTCGCGGCGGCTTCCTGGTTCAGAGGCGGATGCCGATGGTGTTCTCCGAGGACACGTGGCGCGTGGTCTCGAAACGGGCGCCGACCGACGAAGAGATGCAGGACCTCCGCTTCGCGTGGCGCGCCGCGGCGTGCGTGAAGTCGAACGCGATCGTGCTCGCGCGGGACGCACGGACCATTGGCATCGGCGCAGGCCAGATGAGCCGCGTGGACGCGTCGCGCATCGCGGTGATGAAAGCCGCCGACACGGACACGGACACGCGCGGCGCGGCGCTCGCCTCCGATGCATTCTTCCCGTTCCGGGACGGTATCGATGCCGCCGCGGGGGCGGGCGTCCGCGTGGTGATCCAGCCGGGCGGCTCCGTTCGCGACGCCGAGGTCATCGCCGCGGCCGATGAGAACCACATTGCGATGATCTTCACCGGGCGCCGAGTATTCCGCCATTGAGGCGGGAGAGCGCATCCGGCTGCTCGTGCGCGCCGGCCAGCTGCACGGAGGGGACGGGTACGCGAACACGGAGCATCGTGCCGTGCCGGGGATGCGCGTCGATATGGACCGTCCCGTGCACGAGCTCGACGCGCTCGTGAATGCTGATCAGCCCGAGGCCGCTGCGCCGGCGCAGGTCCGAGGTATCGAAGCCACGGCCGTCATCAGTGACCGTGAGCTCGATCTCATCGCCGTCGCGCGAAAGCGACACCTCGGCGCTCCGCGCGCCCGAATGCGCGGCCACGTTCTGCAACGCCTCCTGCGTGACACGATAGAGACAGAGCGAGATATCGTCGGGCAGCGACCCGATCGGCTGCTCGGCCGTGAACGTGATCGCCGCGCCGTGCAGCCGGCTCAGGTCGCTGCATGCAGAACGCAAAGCGGCCACCAGCCCGGCGTGCCGGAGCACGCCCGGATGGAGCTCGTGCGATAGCTGTCGGAGGTCGGTGTTCACCTCATTGACGGCGGCCTGGATACGCGCGAGCTCCGCGCGCCAACCTTCACGATGCCGCTGCGGATGGCGGCGTAGGTCGCTCAGCGCGATCGAGATCCCCGCCAACTTCTGATTCACGCCGTCGTGCAGCTCCCGCGCGATGCGCGTACGCTCTGCTTCCTGCGCGGTGATCAGCCTTGCCGCGAGATCGTGGACCCTGGCGTGACTGCCACGCAGCGCGGCCTCGCTCGCACGCAGCGCCGCTCGTGCTCGCGTGCGCTCGAGCGCGAGCACCACGAGCATGAGCGCCGCGAGAAAGAAGGCGAGAACCGTCCACAGCACGCTGATGCTCGCCGGCCTCGAGCGGAGCATCGTCACGAGTTGCTGCAACGCCAGTGTCGCGAGCGCAATGAAGGCGATGTTCAC
>JBOHRM010000426.1:0-3024 GCA_050732715.1 Longimicrobiales bacterium | reverse complement strand
CCGGCCATCCCGTGCAGCGCGTACATCGGCGTCCGATCCGGCAGCCACGACGTTCCCGAGCCCTCGCGTGACAGCGGGATGTCGAGCGGGCCCATCATCGCCTGCATCATCATGTCCTGTCGCGTCGAGTCCTGCTGGCCGTGCATCTCCTGTGCGGATAGGTGGGTGACCGCCGTCAACACAAGGCCTAGAACAGGGATCATTGACCGCATGGCCGCCTCATTCGCGGGTCGGGATCTCGCGGATAATCCGAAGGCTCGCGGGTAGCAGGTTTTATGCCGCGTAAACTGATGCGGTGAGGTGTGATGCCGGTCAGCCGTTCACTGCCAGGTTCGTCCGAGCGCGATAGGGTGTAAGCGTTGGGGGGAGAAGTGCATCCATTCGAATGGAGGTGAATTGATCATGGATCGACACGAGCACGCCGGTCGAACGCCCGCACACGCGCGCGACGCCGCGATCTTCTCCGTGGTCAAGACCGCGCAAGCCAACCCCAACTCGAAGGGCATGTTGAACCGGGTGGGGAGACCGACACGGCTCAGATCATGAAGCGAGCTGCCGCACGAGCTTGTACGGATAACGGTACGCTCGGCCGGCCAACTAGGACTAGGATTCGAGCTCTCCCTTCGAGGGAGACGGCGGGCGTGACATCAAGTCGGTCGTTGCTATGATCGTGCGGATCCTGGCCGCGATGTGCTCCATCTGTTGCTGGCGCTGCCGGGCCCAGCGCGGCAAGCGAACCAGGTTCACGATAAAGGCGCCAACGCCCGACGCGACGAAGACGATCGGAGCGGTCAGAGCCTCCGTGAGGCCGCCGGAGAACGCGGCCGCGCCGGCCACGACCGTGCCCGCGACCAGGCTCGACGCGCCGAGGAAGTTGATACCGGCTGCATCGCCTTTGACGGTGCCGAGTCTCAGACGGTGCCCGCTGTCCGCTGGCTCGACGCACGCGCGCGTCGTCCAGCTCACGCACGTCGTGCACGTGGTGGCGCGGGATCACGAGCGTGTGGCCCGCGTGGAACTGCCGCAGGTCGATGAACGCCACGACCCGGCCATCCTCATACACGAAGCTCGCAGGCCGCTCGCGCGCTACGATCTCACAGAAACGCACGGCTCGCTCGTCGGCGTCACGGCGCAATCTCACGCCCCAGGATCCGATAGCGCACGACGTACGGGATGTCCAGCGAGTCCCTGACGACGCCATAGAACCGGTCGCCATGGATCACCGGCGTTATGGTGGCCATCTCGGCGCCGCCTTCGACCGCGCCGAGGTAGCGGCCCTCCGGATCGAAGACGTCGAAGACGACGGCGTCGTCATGCGTCACGAGGCGGACCCAGAGATGACCGGCGTCGTCGATGATGATGTTGTCGAAGACCGGCTTCACCTTCGGGACGCGGCCGACGTCGAGCCGGCCGCCGGCTTCACGGAACCGCGTCGCCATCCGGGACTCGAGCCACTCGTCGATGTCCTCCTGTCGAACCGGCAACGGCGAGTATTCGCGCTCGATGATCCGTACCGTGTCGCCAGCGAAGCTGCGCTGGTGGATGCGATAGGCGTCGCTTTCACCGAACCACACGTGGCCGCGCGGATCGAAGCGCCAATGCATCCTCGGGTTGAACGGGGCGCTCATCGTGAGCCCCGTCGTCGAGAACGTCACCGGCTCCGTGCGCGGCGCCGGCAGCGGCACGGTGTCGGTCACCGGCTCGCCGGCGACGTCCAGCATCGCGCGCAGAATCATCCGGCCGCCGCCGAGCCCGGCCGCCGCGAACAGCGGATTCGCGCCTGCGCCCTCGGGAACCAGCAGGTCCGTGTCGTACAACACGCCGTCCGGCGTCAGCCCGCCGGCGAAGCCTCCGAACCCGAGCGCGCGCGACTCGCCGACGTGCGTCTCGAGCACCGTGCCGGCCGTGTCGAATCGCGTGTACCGCCGCCCCTGCAGGCCGTCCGCCACCCACATCGTGCCCGCCGCGTCCCAAACGATACCGTTCGGGCCACGGAACTCGCCCGGCCCCTCGCCCTCCCGCCCGACCACGCGCAGAGGCGTGCCGTCTGCCCCGAACACGCGGATCTCGTGCGCCTGCCCCTCGATCACGTGAAGCCGATCCCACGGATCCACGAACACGCCGCTCACGCTGCCGAACACCGTGGGCCCATCGCCTTCGACCTCGCCGATCCGCAGCTCCTCCTCGAGACGCCAACCGTCGCCGCCGCGGCTGTCCCACACGCCGCCCGCAGGATTGCGGACCCAACGCCCACCGCCCGGCAGCTCCTCAACGGTGCCGCTCCACTCGGCGGTCCCGCCGCCGCAGGCGACCGCGAGCACGATGGTGAACACTGCGCTCGTCCTCATGGCGATGGCTCCGTCTTCCAGGGATCGACAACTATTCCTATCGTATCGCCGCCGCTGACGCACCCGCAACCCGGATGACCCGGCACGTGTCGCTGCACGGTTCCCAGCGCGACTCTCGCGATGCGAGAGATTCCGAGAGCCACATAAGGGGTCAAATTTGCGCCCCTTCACGACAAACGCGGGATCCGCGAAAACGAACGTCGCGCTGGGAACGCGCGAGCGGCGTAATCAGCGCAGATCGACGCGTTCTGGCGCGCCGGCGGGACGGCTCAGCGCCACTCAGCGGAGCCCGGAACATGAATAGCGTGATCCCATGGAACTCCTCCCCGCAGCGGGGGGAGGCCGGGAGGGGGCAGCTGCGCGGCGCGAACCTGACGCAGTGCGGCGCACGGCGGCCACGCGCATGCGGAGGCCGCGTATCGGACGCGATTCGCCCGAAACTACGCGTGCCGCTTGACCGCGCGGCGCGGAAGGCACCGAGGGATAGGGATTCCAATCGCCTTCGGCGGGGTTGCGTGGGAGGGCACGGGGAGGTTGGGCGGATTCGGGTAGGTGTGAGGGGCGGAGCAGCTCGGCACTCGAAGTTTTCACAAGGGCGCGCCCAGGGACCCCATATTCAACCATTCTATAACAAGGAGCAAGAGACCGAGCGATAACAAAGGCCGCCGCCGGTCCG
>JBOHRM010000425.1:0-4988 GCA_050732715.1 Longimicrobiales bacterium | reverse complement strand
CCGGCCGGCCTCGATGCGCAGCACCTCGAGCGTCGCGTGCGACATCGGCCGCGCACCCACGGCGGCGAGCCGGTCCCGCAACGCCGCGACCGTGGCCGCCGCCCCGATTACGTCGTAGCCGTCGATCCCCGCGTACAGCGACCGGACCGCATAGACGCGGCCGTCGCTCCCGTCATCGCCGACCGCGCCCGCTCCGTCGCCGCCGTCTCCGTGAGCGTGCTCCTCATCGCCGCCCTCGCCGACGCCGTTGCGGACGTCACCGACGCCGCGTCGCACGATGTCATCCTCGGCCATGCCCTCGGGCAACGGCGCGCCGAGCACCTCGCCCAGCAACGCGGCCGCGCTCGAGCCGTGCACGCTCAGCTCGGCCAGGGTGTCGGCAGTCTCGAACCGCGCGAACAGCGGCGGCACGAACTTCTTCAGCGTGGTCGTCACGTTGTCGAGCGCGGCGGCGGGCACGTCGAGGAGCAGGTCGCCGTCGCGGCGGAGGACGCGCAGGTCCGCCAGCATCTTGCCCTTCGGCGTGAGCAGCAGCGCATAGACCGCTCGATCCGCGCTCGCGCCGGCGACGTCGTTCGTGACCAGGCCGTGGATCATCTTGACCGGGTCGCGGCCGAACACGCGGACGATCGCGCGGTCGTCGCGTACAATGACGGCCGCGCCGTCTCGCGCGGCGTCGTACTCGGTCGACATGGACGGCGTGGACATCAGCTCTTCCCGAGCTCCGCGATCAGCGTCTTCACGCCTTCGGCATCCGGCGCGCCCGGCGCTTCGCCGAGGTAGCGCTCGAGATCGAGCAGCGCCTCGTCGACGCGGCCCGCGCGGGCCAGCAGCATCCCGCGGTCGCGGATCTCCTCGATGGCCGTTGGCCGGATCAGCAGGATGCGTTCGACCGCCGCGAGCGCGCGTGCCTCGTCGCGCGTGTTCATGTAAATGCCCTTGAGGTTGCTGAGTAGCCGGACCAGGATGTCGCGCCGGCTCGCCGCGCGCAGATAGTCCGGCTTGAGCGCGACGTTGCCGCCGTACACGCGGTCGAGCAGCTCGGGCGCCTGGTCCTCGAACCGGATCTCGCCGCGCTGGTACGGGTCCACGAGCAGCCGCATGCCGACACCCTGATAGCGCACGAGGAAATGGCCGGGGAAGTTCACGCCCTCGAGCGGCAGGCCGAGCCGCCAGCCGACCTCGAGGAAGACGATGCTCAGCGTCAGTGGGATGCCGAGCCGGCGGTCGAGCACGTCGTTCAGGAACGAGTTGCGCGGCTCGAAGAAGGCCTCGACGTTGCCGCGGAACCCTTCCTCCTGGAACAGGACGCGCGACAGCTCGTCGAGCACCACGAGCTCGGCGGTCTCGTCGGCCAGCCGATCCTTCACGCGCTCGGCCAGGATGTCGAGACGCCGGAGATACAGCTCCGGCACGAGCTGCGGGTACTCCTCGGCCGCGATCAACAACGCGGCCCGCGCCAGGTCGAGCTCGCCCGTCGGGCAGTCCAGCAGCGCCGCGAGCTGCGAGCGCGGTGTCGGCGCCGGCACCGTCATCGCGGTACGCCCTCGAACAGCTCGACCAGCCGGCCCGCGTCGTCCTTCAGCTCCCGCATCACACGGTGCACGTCTGCCGTCGACGCCGCGTTCGGCAGCGACACCGCCACCGAGTCGCCCCCCTCGTGCGGGATGTAGTCCACCGTCACGCGGTAGCCCTGCACCCCCGTGCCTTTGCGCGCCACGAGGTTCACCGTGAACGTGGCGCCGTCCACGTCGAGCGCATCGGCCAGCCGATGCTCGATCCAGGACTTGCCCTTCGCGAACTTGCTCATCCGTCCAAAGACGTTCGGATTGTGGATCGAATCGCGTCGAGGCTCGCACGATACGGACGTCGCCGAACCTCGACGTTCCGGCGCTCGCCGACACCGTCAACGAGCTCGGAGGGCGGGCCACTGCGGCGCGCCCGCGCGGGTTGTACCCGGGGCGCGCGATGCGGATTCAGCCGCGCAGCCGCAGCCGCCGAGCCGCGTCGCGGATCTGCGTGATCGTGAGGACCGGCCGGAACGCGTGGCCCGCGGCGTGGATCGCTTCCGCGGCACCCTCCTCTCGGTCGACCAACGGGACAATCACGGCCACCTCGAGACCCTGGTCCCGCGCCACGCCCGCCGCCTTGAGCGCGGACGCGCCCGATGTCGCGATGTCCTCGACGATCGCGACCCGCGCGCCCGGCAAAGGCATTACGCCCTCGATCCAACGCGCGAGGCCGTGCCGCTTCGGCTCTTTACGCACGATGAAGCCGCTGATCGAACGACCCTCTCGCCGCGCGGCGAGGACCGTGCTGACCACGATCGCGTCGGCGCCGAGCGTCGGGCCGCCCACGGCATCGATCGGCTCCGAGCCGATCCGCGACAGCACCGCCTGGCCGACCAGCTCGACGCCGGCCGGGTGGTAGGTCACCTGCTTCGCGTCGAGGTAGAAGTCGCTCTCGCGGCCGGAGGACAGGACGATGGCGCCCTCGCGGTACGCCTGCTCCGCGAGCAACTCCGCCAGACGCGCGTCAACGGTTGATGTGGTGATTTCCATGGTGCGGACCCGGCCGAAAGGGGGAGTCGGACTGCCCTAATAAGGCGCCCCGCGGCCGTGCCCGCAACCCGCTAGTGGTCCGATTCCGAGGTCCCGTGTCAACACCGAGAGCCGCGATGCGCCCGCGCGGCAAGGCGCGAGGCCGACGGAATAGCCCGGCTATTTCGAGCGCCGAGCAACGCCGCCGCGCGGGATGCAGCGCCGCTCGAATGTAACGCGACTTCGGAATCGGACCACTAGGCCGCCTCCGGACGCACGTCTCTGCTGAAGTCCAGTGCCGCGGCGCGGCTGCACTCGTGGCAGTACAGAATCACCGTGTATTCGTCCTCTGGAGAGGTCGGCGCCACTGTGCCGCGCTCCATGCTGCGGGCGTCCAGGTAGCAGACCACCTCCATCCGCCCCGGCCCGCAACGAGGGCACGGAACGTTCGACGGATCCTCTAGATACGACAACGCGAGCGTAAGACCTTCTTCCGCGTTGTATTCCGGTGCGGCTTTGTTATCCCCGGATTCCGCCATATTCCCCCTCCCAGTTCGCGAGTACTACGGTGATGCAACGCGCAAGGTCCATTCCCCGTCGCGCCCGCGCCGCCGGCGAACCCGAACGTCCCATCCCCGATCGGGTGCGGCGATCGAAATTTGAATCTCCGGAGATGATGCCTTCTATTCAGGCGCCATGCCGCCGTCGCGCCACCCGCGATCCCTTGAAACGGGGGCGGTGGCGGGGCAACTCGGAACTCGCAACCGGAAACCCGGAACCCGCATCGAACCGGTGGAACGCAAGCTGAAGGATCGCGTCGCGATCGTGACGGGCGGCGGCTCGGGCATCGGCCGAGCGATCGCGGAACGTTTCGGCCGCGAGGCCGCGCGCGTCGCCGTGCTCGACATCGCGACCGACGCCGCTGCCGCTGCCGCCGCCGAGATCGAGGCGGCGGGCGGGATCGCGGCCGCGTTCCCGTGCGACGTCACGTCCATGCGCGAGGTCGAGTCCGCGTTCGACGCCGTGCAGGAACGGCTCGGGCCGCTCAACGTGCTCGTCACCAGCGCCGGCATCTCGCACATCGGCACCGTCGAGAGCACCACGGAGGCAGAGCTCGACCGGCTGTACGCCGTCAACGTCAAAGGCGTGTTCTTCTGCCTCAAGGTTGGCGTCGAGGCGATGAAAGGTCGCGGCGGCGCGATCCTGAACATCGCATCCATCGCCTCCTACGTGGGTCTCGCCGACCGCTTCGCCTACTCGATGACGAAGGGCGCCGTCCTGACCATGACCTACTCCGTGGCGCGCGACTACATCCGGCACGGCATCCGCTGCAACTGCGTCGCGCCCGCGCGCGTGCACACGCCGTTCGTCGACGGTTATCTTGCCGATCACTATCCAGGCCGCGAGGCCGAGATGTTCGAGAAGCTGTCACACACGCAGCCGATCGGGCGCATGGGCCGTCCCGAAGAGGTCGCCGCGCTCGCCCTGTTCCTCTGCTCCGACGAGGCCGCGTTCATCACGGGGAGCAGCTTCCCCGTCGATGGCGGCTTCCTAACGCTCAAAGGATGACATGAAACTGTTTCGATTTGGTGAGATCGGCGACGAGCTGCCGGGCGTGATCCTCGACGATGGCCGCCGCATCGACGCGGGCGCGTTGATCGAGGATTATGACGAACACTTCTTCGCGGAAGACGGCGTGGAACGTCTGCGCGAATGGGTCGACCGCGGCGCGCCCGGCGCCGACGTCATCGAAGACGACGTCCGACTCGGCCCGCCGATCGCGCGGCCGAGCAAGATCGTGTGCGTTGGGCTCAACTACCGTGACCACGCCGCCGAGTCGGGCCAGCCGGTCCCGGCCGAGCCGGTGCTGTTCTTCAAGGCGACGACGTCACTCGTCGGCCCGAACGATGACGTGGTCATCCCGCGCGGCGCGAGCAAGCTCGACTGGGAGGTCGAGCTCGCGATCATCATCGGCCGCGAAGCGCGCTATGTGCCCGCGTCTCGCGCGCTCGAGCACGTCGCAGGCTACGCCTTGCACAACGATTACTCCGAGCGAGGGTTCCAGCTCGAGCGCGGTGGCCAATGGGTCAAGGGCAAGAGCGCCGACACGTTCGCGCCGCTCGGCCCGTTCATCGCCTCGCGCGACGAGATCGAGGACCCGCAAAACGTGCGGCTTTGGCTGACGGTCAACGGAGAGACGAAGCAGGAAGGCTCGACGCGCGACATGATCTTCGACGTGCCCACACTCGTCAGCTACATCAGCGAGTTCATGACGCTCCTGCCCGGCGACGTCATCTCGACCGGCACGCCCGCCGGCGTCGGCATGGGCGCGAAGCCGCCCACCTACCTCGCCCCCGGTGACGTGGTCGAGCTCGGCGCGGACGGCCTCGGCAGCGCGCGCCAGCGCGTCCGCGCATACGCCGAGATCGCCACGCCCATAGCCGCGGC
>JBOHRM010000424.1:0-1832 GCA_050732715.1 Longimicrobiales bacterium | reverse complement strand
GTATGGACACGCTTTCGCCAAGAAGATTGGCGTATCGTCGTTGAACCCGATCCGGAGCTGGAACAGATAGTTGTGATCGCCCTATTCGCCAGACGACCGCTATCATGAACGCGATCTCGCTTAGAATCGAATACCGGCATGGACGACCGCTGGCCGCTTACCTCCGCCTGCCGCATCCGCCAGGGACAAAGGCGGCGCGTACGGAGATGGCCAGCGAGGACCTGGTGGTGGACTTCGCGGCAGACGGTTCCCCGCTCAGGACCGAAATCGTGTCGCCAGCTGTAGTGAGCCTGGCTGAGATCCGTGCCGTGTTCGAGAAGCTGAGTCTCACGCCGCCAGCCGACGAGGAGCTGGCCCCTCTCCGAGCGGCATAGTCGCCTCGTAAAGCGTGCACGCTGCCGGCGCCGTCTAGACCAACCGCTCGCTCAACGCGACCGGCATCGGACTACTGATCTTTCCGGATACGGACTCCGGCCGCGGAATGACAGTTAAATACTTACGATTTCCTCACATCGTCCGCCGACACACGGCGCTACACATCCACGCCCAAGGCTTCGATCGGTTCAACGCGCAAGGCCCGACGCGTCGGCACAATACACGCGAGCAGGCACACCCCAAGCATGAGGGCCGCGTACGCCACGACCATGCTGACCTGCCGCACCGACAAGGCGCCGCCGTATATGCCGAACATGAGCGCGGCCACCAGCACACTACCCGCGACGACGCCGAGTGCCACATGAATGAGCGGCCGACGGAAGATCGACGCGACGATTCGTCGCGGATCGGCGCCCAGCGCGACACGAGTCCCGATCTCGCGCGTGCGCCGCGCGACGGTGAACGACATGACCGCGTAGATCCCGGCGAGCGAGAGGAGAAGGGCGATCGCGCTCACCAACAGGGTGAGCCGGAACCAGAAACCATAGAACTTGAGCTCGCTGTTGATGACCTCAGTCAGAGGCATGACCGCGTAGAGCCGCAGCGTCGGATCGACGGCAACTGCATCCGCGCGGAGCCGCGGCGCGAACGCTGCCGGATCTCCCCTTACGTGAATTGCCAGGTGGACCGGGTAGGTCGCCTGGCGGTCGAGCGGGTGGTAGATCCCTGCGCTTCCGTATCCGGACGTCGTGCCCAGGTCTCTCACCACCCCGACGATCTCGTGCCATGTGCCTTTCTCCTGGTCCCACCCGCCCCCCTCGCCGCGGACGTAGCGCACTCGCCGGCCAAGGGCATTGCGCCCGCCCAGCACTTGCTCGACGAATGGCCGGTTCACGATCACTCCCGCCGCGGACCCGAGATCACCGGAATGAAAGCCCCGCCCCGAGAGGATTGGAGTGCCCAGCACGTCGAAGTAATCCGCCTCGACCGCCACCGAGCTCACCCGATGTCCACGGGTCGAGTCGTGCGGCGCGACCGCTCCCTGGTCCACCTCGATCTGGTTCCAGCCGTGGTACATCAGGGGTAGCACCGTGGCGACCGTGACGCCGGAGACGGCGGGTTCGGCGGTCAGCCGCCGCTCCAGCTCCTGCCAGGTCGCGCCGTAGCGCGCCCTGGCGAACGCTGCCCGGGAGGTATCTTTCGTCACGTCGGGTTCCGCGTCGCGGTCCAGCTCGAGCCGCACCGAGAGATACTCGTTCGCCCGGAATCCGAGATCGTAGGTCCGGAGCTGAGCTGCGTCCCGCCACAGGTGGAAGGCGACTGCGGGGAACGCCACCGTAACCGCCACCTGGGTGACGATCACTGCGGTCCACAGTCCGCCGAAGTTCAGGCCGCCGCCCCCCGCGGTCGCCGCACGAAGCCGCGACTGCAGTCCACGGGTGACCTTGAGCCCAGGC
>JBOHRM010000423.1:0-2744 GCA_050732715.1 Longimicrobiales bacterium | reverse complement strand
GAGGATAGCGGCCGGACGCCGTATCTCCCGAAAGCATAACCTCGTCGTTGCCGTAGAACAACGCTTTCGCGACGTCGCACTCCTCGTCCCGCGTCGGCCGCGGTCTGCTGATCATCGATTCGAGCATCTGCGTCGCCGTGATCACCGGCCGGCCGAACAGGTTCGCGAGCTGGACGATGCGCTTCTGCGCGACCGGCACCTTCTCGAACGGCAGCTCGACGCCGAGGTCGCCGCGCGCGACCATGACGGCGTCGGTCTCGCCCAGGATCGGCTCGATGTCCTCGAGCGCCGTGTCCTTCTCGATCTTCGCGACAATCAGCACGGTCGCGGGGAGACGCGCGCGCAGGTCGCGGATATCGTCCGCGCGCTGCACGAACGAGAGGCCGATGTAGTCGACGTCGTTCGCGAGCGCGAACGCGAGATCGTCGACGTCCTTCTCCGTGAGCGCCGGCGCGCTCACGCGCACGCCGGGCAGGTTCATCCCCTTGTGCGCGTAGAGTAAGCCGCCGCGCACGACCTCGCATGTGACGCGCGGCGCCTCGATCGACAGGACACGCAGCTCCATGAGGCCGTCGTCGAGGAGGATGCGGCTGCCGGGCTCGATGTCCTGCGCCAGCCCGGGGTACGTGGTCGGCAGCTCATCGGCTCCGGCAATGCCTTCCGGCGCGAGCACGACCTCACCGCGCTCGTCGAGTGTGACCGGCTCCGGCAGCCCGCCGATCCGAATCTTCGGACCGGCGAGGTCGGCGAGCACGGCCATCGGCTTGCCGACGGCAGCGGCGGCCTCGCGCGTCCACTCGATGATGCGGGCCGCGGATTCATGCGCGCTGTGCGCGAAGTTGACACGGACCACGTCCACGCCGATCTCCGCGAGCGCATGAACGCTCTCGCGTGACGCACTGGCCGGCCCGATGGTCGCAACGATCTTCGTTCTCAACGTCTTCGACTCATGATAAGGAAATGGTATGCTGATACAATTCTCTCGCTAAGTGCTTCAGCGCTGAGCTCGCCAGGGTGACGCGAAGCACGCTGCTCGAGCGGGATCAGCATGTCTCGAGGGACCCCACGCGTGATGCGTGACGAATATCGGGTCGTTCTTGGCGTCCCCTTTGCGGGCTTCGCGCCTTTGCGAGAGAATTCCTGCCCATGCCGTGTCATCCGCGGCGAGGCGGATCCTCTGCTCAGGAGCTCGCGACTCGCCCGGTTCACCGTACGTACACGCGCTCCCCACCGACGATCGTCGCGATACACTCGAGCGCGAGCGGATCGACATCCTCGGCGAGCGGATCGGCGTTCCAGGCGACGATGTCGGCGAATGCGCCTCGGGTCAGCGCACCGTTCTCGGCGGGCAGGCCGGCGGCGAGCGCGGCGCCGATCGTGTAGCCGCGAAAGGCGTCCTCGATGACGATGCGCTGGGCCGGGTGCCAGCCGCCCGCGGGGTTGTGCTCGAGGTCCGTGCGGACCACGGCCGCGAAGAGCCCGAGCCGCGGATCGACCGGCTCGACGGGCGCGTCGGAACCGCACGCGATGACGGCGCCGGCTTCCAGCAACGTTCGGAACGCGTACGTCCTCGCGCCCCGCGCCGGGCCCCAGTACCGATCCACGGCGCACCAATCCGTGATCAGGTGCGCGGGCTGAACGGAGCAAACGATCCCCGCGCGCCCCCCGCGCGCGGGGAAAGCCGAGTATGCCCTGTCCCCCACATCAGCGTGAGCGTCCATGTGCGGCGGTCCCTCCAGCGCCGCGTATGCCCTGTCCCCCACGTGGGGGAGAGGGTCAGGGTGAGGGGGCCTTTCCAGCGCCTCGAGCCCATCGTACGGCAGACACTGCACGTGCTCGATTCGGTGCGGCATCGCCGCGACGTGCACGGCGGGGTCCGAGAGCACATCGATGGCGAGCGCGACCGCGGCGTCGCCGATCGCATGGACCGTACTGGCGAGACCCGCTTCCGCCGCGCGCCGGACGGCTGAACGAAACTCGGATTCCGGCAGGACGTTCACGCCGCAATCCGTCGAGCTGCCGCCGTCGGCGGAACCCGCAACCCGCAACCGAGGACGGCGAAGCCGGCCGAGGTCGGCGAAGGGGATGGGCCGGGTGGAGTGGGGAGCCCACCCGCAACGCGCAACCGACGCCTCTATGTACGGTTCGCGCATCCACGCCGTGCGAGAACCGAGCGAGCCATCGAGGAACATCTTGACGCCGCCGATGCGGACCCAGTCGCCGCCGAAACCGCTGCGTAGCCCGAGCCGGATCGCGTCATCGAGGCGCTCGAGCGGCAGATGCTGGAGCACGCGCAGCCGGAGCCGGCCCTGCGCACGAAGCGTCTCGAGCACGGAGAGCGGATCCGGCCGCGGCATCGCGATGCCGGGCAGCGAGTGCACGCCCGTGATGCCGAGCCGGTGCAGCTGCGCCTGTGCGTCGAGCACCGCGTCGAGCATCTCGGCCTCGGCCGGCGCGGGGAGTTGCCGGATGACGATCTGGCCCGCGTTCTCTAGCAGCAGACCCGTCGGTTCGCCGTCCGCGTCCCGCACGATCCGGCCACCCGGCGGGTCCGGCGTGTCCGCGCCGATCCCAGCGACGCGCAGCGCCGCCGTGTTCACCCAGAGTGCGTGCATGTCCTGGCTCTGAAGCGCGACGGGCGTGTCAGGCAGCAAGGCGTCGAGCGCGGCGCGCTGGGGCTCGGCGCCGGCCCAGCGCTCGCGGCTCCACCCGCGCCCGCACACCCAGCCGCCGGGGCTCGTGCC
>JBOHRM010000422.1:0-1871 GCA_050732715.1 Longimicrobiales bacterium | reverse complement strand
CGAAGGACACGAAGGATTTCACCACGAAGGACACGAAGGACACGAAGAACGAAGGGCACGAAGAGGAAATCAGTTGGTTCTCAAGAATCAGAACTTTATGCTCTTCGTGTTCTTCACACTTCGTGCTCTTCGTGCTCTTCGTGGTGAAGTCCTTCGTGTCCTTCGTGGTGAGCGCAGGCCACACCTCGATGACGCGAGTCCTGCCCCTTCAGCTCTTTGCCTTCCTCCGAATCTCCCGTGACACGCGTGCGATCTCGATGAGGACGCGCTCGAGCTCCTGCTCGTAGTCGCCGGGCGGCATGAAGCTGCGCTTGCGCTTGAGCTCGTCCAGCTGCAACTCCAGCTGATCGCGACGGCTGACCAGCACTGCGACCGCGGGATCGCCGCCGGCCATGGCCGGTTCGGCGTCGAGGAACGTGCGGCTCGCCAAGAGGCCATCCTCTCCTTCGGTCGCAACGTCGCGCCCAGCGCCGTCATTCGTGTCGTCGATCACAGCGCGCTCGGTCGCAAGCTGGCCTTTTTGATCGTACCAGCGCCTCACGGCGCCGCTCGCCCGGGCAAACGCCTCCCAGATGGAGATCCGTCCGTTGCGGTCGAGATCCGTCTCCGCGCTCCCGAGCGCCTCGACCCAGAACTCGGGAAACACCGTGTCGTACTTCTGAGCCGGCGAGTGGGTGGCCGTGATGATCACGCGATTGCGTCCCGCCACCCTCTCGAGGAACGGCGAGCTCGCGCCGGTGGTATTGACGAACACGATGCGACCGGCAAACGGCTTCAGCAGCCGGTTCCACTCGTGAGCCTCGATATCCGGGCCCACGAGATTGAACTTCGCGTCCACGCCGTCGAAGCTGGAGTGCCCCATCAAGACGATGAGCAGCACGTCGTTGCTGGTCACTCGCGACCCGAGATCGCCGAGCACACGCCGCACGACTGCGCGGGTCGAACGCATCCCGGCACGCGGGGCATCTTCCGAGAGTGCGATGACCCGCTCCCTGGGCATGCCGTGGCGCTCGCCGAGCGCTTTCACGAGCGCCTCGCGCCACTTGCGCTGCTGCGCCCGATGTTCCTCGCTGCCTGAAGCGCCGGTGACAATCAGCGCATAAGACGAGGGCATGGAGACTCGAGGCTCGCGATTCGAGGCTGGAGCCTGCAGGTTGGCCGCGCGAGGCGCGGCGGGCGTTGGACCGCCGTCTGCCGGTGCGAGTAGACACGACACCACGGCGAGGAGCGTGTACACGCTCACCGGAGCCCCCAGCGGCGCCGCAACGCCCACTCGGTGCACAGCAACACGGCGACCAACAGGAACGTCCATGGGGTGTGCCACAGCTCGCGCTGCACCCAGACGACGGGAGACGAGCTGCTCGCCGCGATCAATTCCGGCAACCGTGCCACCGCGTCCGCATCCAGCAGGCGTCCCCCGGTTGCTTCGGCCAACCGCTCCAGCGCCGCATCGTTGCGCCGGGGGTCTGCCATCTCCGGATCCGCTCCACCGACGAGCAGCCATGCGCGCGCCTCCCCCAATCGTGCGCTACCGTCCCCATCATCCAATTGCGCGCTACCACCCCCATCGTCCAAGCGCGCGCTAAAGGCCCCATCGGGGACGTCTGTCTGCACGGTTGCGCGAGCTCGACGGATCGTCGGTTGGTCCGTTTCGGCCGGCCCGGTCGTCTCACGAGAGGACTCACGCTCCGCTGATACACGGATATCGTACGTGCCGGACGTCGCAGGAATGAAGCTGGTCCGGTACACGCCGGCCGACGCGTTGGCCGGAACGGCCCGCAGCGCCCGCGACCGACCATCAGGGCCCGCAATGCGAACGTGAACAACGGCATCAGCAACCGGGTCGAACCGCGCGTCGAACACCTGCACCG
>JBOHRM010000421.1:0-2407 GCA_050732715.1 Longimicrobiales bacterium | reverse complement strand
GGCCGGGTGTTTCCTGCGCGAGCTGGATCGCGCCGTCGAGGTCGTTGGCGCGCAGCCGCTCTTCCGTCTCCGTGAGGATCCGCCTCGATTTCTGCCGCGCAATGAAGAGCGTGAACAGCTTCGCGATGATGACGCCGAGCGCGAAGAGCGAGCAGAGGACGAGCGGGTACATGAAGATCCCGCCGTCGTAGAACAAGGTGAGCAGGCTGTATTGGCCGGCGGTGTCTTCCACGCTGGCGCTCCCGATGTCGGGTTTCAACTACGGGCCTCGTCGCACACCCGGTCCGCTCAGCTCGCTGGGCGGACGTCGAATCGCGGGACCCTCCTCGATCCGCGGTACCTCGACTCCGTGGATGACCGGAATCTGGCACCCGGCACGGCCGCTGTCAACTTCGGTTAGCCGGTTGCCGGTTAGCCGGTGCCGGTCATCCCATCACCCGCAAGCTGAACTGGGAACCGGAAACTGGGAACCGGGAACCGGGTCACAAGCTGAACCGGGAACCGGAAACCGGGAACCGGGATCAACGCTGGACACTGACTTCGGCGATCGGTGGATGGCCGCCGAGCGTGAGGCGGAGCCGTTCGAGGCCGACGTTGCGGTCGAGGCGGCCGCGCTGCGCGATCGAGATCTGTGCGGTCTCCTCGCTGACGACGATGACGAGCGCATCGGTTTCCTCGGAGAGTCCGATCGCGGCGCGGTGGCGGGTGCCGAGCGACCGGTCGGTGACGGGGAACTGGGTGAGCGGCAGGATGACGCCGGCGGCGATGATCGTGTCTCCTTGGATGAGCACGGCGCCGTCGTGGAGCGGCGCGTAGGGGGCGAACAAGCTGACGAGCAGATCGGCGCCGACGCGGGCCTGAATGCGTGTGCCGGTCTCGGCGTACTCCTCGAGGCCGATGTCGCGTTCGACGGCGATGATCGCGCCGATTTCGGCACGTGAGAGCCGGTCGATGGCTTCGACGAGCTCCTCGACCACCTCGCGGACCTCCATGCGGTTGAACAGGCGCACCATGCGGCTCTGCCCGAGCCGCGCGAGCGCGCTGCGCAGCTCGGGTTGGAACACGATCATGGCCGCGATCGCGCCGTACTGGAACAGCACTTCGAGGATGCGTTGGATCAGGACGAAGTTGACGAAGTTCGCGACGAAGTAGACGCCGGCGAGCACGAGCAGACCAACAAGGATCTGGATCGCGCGGGTTCGCGCCAGCAGCCGCAGCACGTGGTAGAGCACCACGGCGACGATGAGGATCTGCAGCAGGTCGAGCGGACCCGGGAGGATGAATCCGAAGCGGCGCAGGGCTTCGGTCACGGGATTCGGTTCCCGGTTGCCGGTTGCCGGTTGCCGGTTGCCGGTTCCCGGTGCCCGGTGCCCGGGTGCGGGTTGCGGGTTGCGGGTGGGCTCCCCACGCCTCCCGACCCAACCCCTTCGCCGACCGGGTCTCGCGGGGAGGCCGATCGGATGGCCTCGGCGAGGTCGAGCGCGCGGCGTGTCGCGAGGACGTCGTGTACGCGGAAGAGGCGCGCGCCGTTGAGCAGCGCGGCGACGCAAGCGGCGATCGTGCCTTCGAGCCGCTCGTGCGCAGGGAGTCCGCCGGCGGTTTCGCCGATGAACCGCTTGCGCGATGGCCCGACCATGACCGGGCGGCCGAGCGCGACGACGCGCTCGAGTCCGGCGATCACGGCGACACTGTGCTCGGTCCGTTTCGAGAAGCCGAGGCCGGGGTCGAGCACGACAGCGTTTTCGGCGATGCCGGCATCGCCGGCGCGCCCGAGCGCGGCGCGCAGCTCGGCGACGATCTCGCCGACCGCGTCGTCGCCGTACTCGGCGAGGTCGTAGCTGGCCATGCGCTCGACGGCGCCGCGTGAGTGCATGAGCACGATGCCTGCGCCCGCGCGCGCGACGATATTGCCGAGTTTGGCGTCGATGCGAAGACCCGAGACGTCGTTGACGATGGCTGCGCCGGCATCGAGCGCTTCGAGGGCGACCGACGCCTTGACCGTATCGATGGAGACGGGGACGTTCGGCCAGCGGCGCGCCAGCTCACGCGCGATCGGCAGGACGCGGCCGGCCTCGACCTCGGGTGCCACACGCACGGCGCCCGGCCGAGTGGACTCGCCTCCGACGTCAATCAAGTCGGCGCCTTCCTCGAGCAGCCGTTCCGCGCGCGCGACGGCGGCATCGACCGCGGCGTGCCGGCCGCCGTCCCAGAACGAGTCCGGCGTAACGTTGAGGATGCCGGCGATGAGGGGCCGATCGACGTGCAGCGACCCGCAGGCGGTGATCCATTCCGGCCACGCGCCCCCCCTCCTGACCTCCCCCTGCCGGGGTGAAGCGCCCACGGGGGGGGTCACGGACATCAGCGTGCGGCGTCGGGCTCGGCTTCCGCGGAGACCGCGACCTCCTCC
>JBOHRM010000420.1:0-1350 GCA_050732715.1 Longimicrobiales bacterium | reverse complement strand
GAGTGGAGCCGTCGCTCGTGGCAGGATCGCGCGGACGTGCTGTTCCGCGTGGCGGATGCGCTACGCGAGCACCGCTTCGAGTTGGCCGCGCTCATGGTCTACGAGGTCAGCAAGACATGGGTCGAGGCGGACGCGGACATCGCAGAGTTGATCGACTTCGCCGAGTACTACGCCCGCCAGGCGCTGCGGCTCGGCGGGCCGCAGGAGGTCGTGCCGTATCCGGGTGAGGACAACGAGCTGCGTTACATCCCGCTCGGCGTCGGTGTGGTCATTCCGCCGTGGAACTTCCCCTCGGCGATCATGGGCGGCATGACGCTCGCCGCGATCGTGACGGGGAACACGGTGGTACTCAAGCCCGCGTCGACGTCGCCGACGATCGCCGCGCAGTTCGTTCGCCTGCTCATCGACGAGGCCGGCCTACCGCCCGGCGTGGTCAGCTTCATTGTCGGTCCGGGTGGCGTGATCGGCGATGCGCTCGTCGACCATCCGCGCACGCGCTTCATCGCGTTCACCGGCTCGAAGGAGGTCGGCCTGCGCATCTTCGAGCGTGCGTCGAAGACGCAGCGCGGTCAGATCTGGCTGAAGCGGACGATTCTCGAGATGGGCGGGAAGGACTCGATCGTCGTCGACGAGACCGCCGACCTGGACGCCGCGGCCGACGGCATCGTCGCCTCGGCGTTCGGCTTCCAGGGTCAGAAGTGTTCGGCGTGCTCGCGCGCGATCGTGGTCGATCGAGTCTACGACCAGGTGCTCGATAAGGTGATCGAGCGGACGAAGCGGCTCGTGGTCGGCGACCCGTCCCAGCCGTCGACCTATATGGGCGCCGTCATCGATGACAAGGCGTTCCGCAAGATCCGCGATTACATCGACATCGGCCGGCGCGAAGGCCGGCTGGTGGTCGGTGGCGTGACCGGCGACCCGCACAACGGCTACTTCGTCCCGCCCACGATCATCGCGGACGTCGACCCGCACGCGAGAGTCGCACAGGAAGAGATCTTCGGTCCGGTCCTGGCCTTCATCAAGGCGAGCGACTACGATGACGCGCTGAGCATCGCCAACAACACCGAGTTCGGGCTGACCGGCGCGATGTACTCGCAGGACCCGGCGCGACTCGAGCGCGCGGCCGACGAGTTCCACGTCGGCAACCTCTACCTCAATCGCAAGTGCACCGGCGCGCTCGTCGGCGTGCACCCGTTCGGTGGGTTCAACATGTCCGGCACGGACTCGAAGGCAGGTGGGCCGGACTATCTGCTGCTGTTCACGCAGGCGAAATCGATCGCGCGGGAAGCAGTGAGCCGTTTCCGGGGTATACCGACACGCTGAACGTCAGTTGACTATGGGGTCGGATGG
>JBOHRM010000419.1:0-2682 GCA_050732715.1 Longimicrobiales bacterium | reverse complement strand
CCCCAGGTCCGATTGCCACGGTTGCCCGGCGGCCGAAATCCCCTGCGGTTGTCGAGCCCTTGCGTGGTGTTCCAGAGCCTCAGCTTCGCGAATGCACCGCCGACTTGCCACCGCGTTCCGGTTCTCGTCCCGGCTCCTCGAACCATGGATCGAGCGTGTTGCCTTCGCTTTCGGGATAGTCCAGGCCCACGGTCAACCGGTGCCGAGCGTCGGCGTAGCGCTCATGGTTGCCCATGATCAATATGCCATTCCAGCCGATCCCGCCGGCCCGCCTAGCCGTCGCCTAGCGGCAATACTGTTCAGTTGAGCGCGTTTACGAGCTTCGAGCCGTCGGTCGCCCTGGCGACAATTCCCGGCTGCCCGCGTTAAGTGAACAGTATTGCGCCTAGCGGCGAACTCGAAGCATATCCGCTACATCGATGAGGATGAGTCTCTCGGCCTCCTTTGCTCGACGGCGGAGGCCATCCGTGTATTCGGATCGGCCGTACAGCACCGTCATGGGTTGCGCGATCACCTTGAAGCCCGCCTGCTTGAGTGCAGGAATCTTGTACTCCTGAAGGTCACGCAGTACCGAGACATCAATGGGCGATCCCGTCCACTTCGCCTCGCCGATAAGCGAGACCCGTCCGCGTGACATTCCCACGAGATCGATCTCCTCGATGCTGCGTAACCCTAGACGCCGCAGGTCGTTACGCGCGTTCCCCCACCAGCGGCCCACACGCGTCGCGTACTGCCCGAACGTCGCCCGCGCATGCTGTCTGCACGCTTCCTCGAAGACGGGCGACACATGGTCGCTGAGCGCGGGCTCAATCTCCGTGTGATATAGATCGCGGGGATCCAGTCCCGCCTCGAGGTCTGCTTGAAACGGGAACACGAATCGGAACCAAAACCGGAGAAACGAATCGCTCAGGACCCAGTGACCGCCCCTTGCACTGGGTGACGCACCGAACGGAAGGTCGCGCCGGACGAGCCTAAGAGATTCGAGGGTTGCCAAGTACTTCGATACGATCGAGCTGTCGATGCGCAGCGCATTAGCGATCTCTCCGATCTCTTTCTCGCCGCTCGAGAGCTGCTCCAATGCGGCAAAATGAATCGACGGCTCCCGCAACTCCTGACCGACGATCGTCCGTCCTTCGTTCCACAACGGCGCATCGGGCTGAAGGAGTTGATCGCACACCGCATCGGCCAAGATCGGTCCTGCGAAGGCGGCAAGGTAGCGAGGCATGCCGCCGGAAATGGCGAATCGCCGGAACGCCTCGATCGGGCCGAGCGACGGGAAGAACATCGTCGCACGCTCCAGGTCGAGCGGCCGAACCTCGAGCGCGATCAGACGACCGTGCATCGGACTCCTCTCGGATTGCAGCGCTTCCATTTGACCGACGGCAGAGCCACAGACGATCAGCCGAGTACGCGACGCATCGCGCTCCTCCTCCATGACCGCCTGAGTGCTGGACAGTGCCCGCTCGGCTTCGCCCTCGGTCGTCCCCAGAAGCCACGGGAACTCGTCGATCACGGCGAGCAACGGCTCGGAAAGGCCGAGTCGGTAGAGCGTCCGGATCACGGCCGCTGCATCCGGTAGGTCGGGAGTGACGCCGGCGTTGAAAGGCGCGAGCTGTTCGGCGAACCGCGTCAGCTGCGCGCCCGCCGCCAAACGTTCCGCCACGAGGATGACCGCGGGTCTCTCATGAGAGAACCGCCGGAGCAGCCACGACTTGCCAACGCGCCGGCGCCCGTAGACGCTGGCAGGCATGCGCTCATGGCTGTTCAACCAGCGATCGAGTCGCGATATCTCGGCCTCCCGCTCGAGAAACTCGTCTCGGAGCGGCCACTGATAGACCGGGTGAGCCATTGTCTACTTACAAGTAGTCTACTCTAAAGTATATTAATCTTCGGTCTAGTCAAGACTGGATCTCCACCCGTTAAGCGATAGCCGGAACGGATCGCGGGCGAGACCCGCCTCGGCGGATGGAGTTGCTCGGCCGGGTGCGCTTGTGCCGCGAGAGCAATCTTGACGCGCGGCCACTTAGGCACCTATTGTATATGTACAATTTGTAGATTTCCACGGGGAGAGACCACATGGTGAGGTCCGATCGTAAGACCGATCGCGCAGCCGAGCTGATTCCGCTCAAGCCGCCGGTCTTCGAGATTCTGCTCGTGCTGGGCGAAGGGCGACGGCACGGCTACGGGATCATCCAGGCGTTGCGCGAGCGGGGCGGCGCGGGTGCGCGGGTCGAGACGGGGCCGCTGTACCGGCACCTGAAGCGCCTGCTCGAGTCGGGGTTGATCGATGAGCTCGACGAGCCGGAGGCCGGCACGCCGGATGACGACCGTCGCACCGCGTACTACGCGCTCACGGCGCTCGGCCGGGCAGTGGTTCGGGCCGAAGCGGCGCGCCTGGCCGAGCTGGTCCGAGAGACGCGGCGTTTGGGTTTCCTGCCGGCGCGGGCGCGATGAGCGGCGCGACGAATGGTGCCGGTCGCGCGGCGCCGCGCGGGTTCGCCTTCCTGCTGCGGCTCTATCCTCGATCGTTCCGCGCGCGTTTTGGGCACGGGATGTCGGAGACGTTCGCGGAAGAGCTTGCGGACGCGCGGCGTCGCGGCCCGATCGCGGTCGTAGTGCTCTGGGTGCGAGCGGCTCTTCGGATTCCGGTCCTGGCGCTGGGCGAGCATGTAAGCGTAAGAC
>JBOHRM010000418.1:0-4025 GCA_050732715.1 Longimicrobiales bacterium | reverse complement strand
GCGACCGTGCGTACGCGGCGTGCGGCACGTTTGACGGTGTCCTGCCCGGCGCCGACGGTTTCCGCGACGCCGATGCCAGGCACCGTGTCCGCCGAGGCGCCGGAAGCGGTGTCGGTGCGCGCCCCGGTCTCGGCCGCCGTATCGCCTGGGGCCTCCGCGAGATCGGGGGCTGCCACGTCCAGCGGGCCGTCGAGCCCGTAAGCCGTCAATTCTACGAGCCGCAGAACCACCGACGCGGGCAGCACGCCGCCCGCCTCCGCCTGGCGGGCGAGAAAGTAGAGTCCCTTGACCACGCCAACCAGCTGGACGGGCGGGACCTCCGTTGCGGCGTCCGCGTCCGTGCCCGGGGCACGCGAAAGTCCGAGTAGCGCCTCGGCGGTGCGGTCGACCTCGGCGGAGTCTCCGGCCGCGAGCCTGCCGAGTGACTCGGCGACGACGCCGAGAACCCACGGATCCGTCTCTCGCTTCGCCCGCTCGAGCAGTGCAGCACGCGCACGCTGGGGGTCACCGTTGACCACGGCCTGGGCGGCCGCGTTCGCGGCTTGTGCGCGAACGTCCACTTCCACGTCATCGAGCGACGCGAGGATCTCAGGGAGAAGCGAATCGGCCTCGAGCCGGCCGAGCGCACGCACCGCCCACGCACGGAGCTCGGCATCCGCTGCGCGCAACCCCGCGCGCAACGGCGCGAGACCTTCGGCTCCGCGCCCACGTGTGTCCTCCGCCGCGAGCATCCGCCGCCAAAGCATCGTATCGGCAGCGAACCGCGCGGGCGTTGGCTCCTGTGCGGTCACCGATAAACGCAGCGGCCCCACAGCGGCCGCGATCACGAAGGCTGCCCGCGCAGAAGGTCAGGCGTGAACGTAGCGCCCGCATCCCTGCAAGATTCGAAGAGCCATTCTTCCTCCCGCGCCCGCGGCCGCCACCCGTTACCACTCCCGGCCATGCAACCCGCACCCGCAACCGGCAACCGGCAAACCGGCAAACCGGCAAACCGGCACCCGCAACCCGCAACCCGCAACCCGCAACCGGCAAACCGGCAACCGGCAACCGGCGACCGGCGAGCCGCGACCCGCGACCCGCGACCCGCGACCCGCGAAAGCGGAACCTAGCCCGCGTGCGCGGGCGTGGCCAGCGCGTCCGCGAACTGCAGGGAACGGTCCAGCGCGGCATTGAGATCGCGCACGAGATCGACGGCGCTCTCGATGCCGACGGACAGGCGCAGCAGCGAGTCGCCGATGCCAGCGGCCTTGCGAGCGGCAGGGTCCATCGCCGCGTGCGTCATTGTGGATGGGTGTGCGACGAGGCTCTCGACGCCGCCGAGCGACTCGGCTAGCGTGAACCAGCGCAGCCCTTCGAGGAATGCGCGGACCGCGGCAACACCGCCGGCGAGCTCGAACGAGACCATCGCGCCCGGACCGAGCTGCTGGCGCGCGGCGATCGCCTGGCCGGGGTGATCGGGGAGCCCCGGGTAGTACACGCGCTCGATGGCGTCGCTGTCGCAGAGCGTGTCGACGACGGCGGCGGCGTTCTCGAGGTGAACGGCCATCCGCGCGTGCAGCGTGCGCACCCCGCGCAGCGTGAGGAAGCTGTCGAACGGCGCACCGGTGACGCCGAGGCAGTTCGCCCACCAAGCCAGCTCTTCGTGCAACGCCGGGTCGCGCGCGATGACGGCGCCGCCGACGACGTCGCTGTGGCCGTTCAAGTATTTGGTGGTCGAGTGGACGACGATGTCGGCGCCGAGATCGATGGGCTTCTGGAGAGCGGGTGAGAGGAAGGTGTTGTCGGTCACGAACAGCGCGCCGGTCTCGCGACAGCATGCGGCCGCGGCGCGCAAGTTGGTAATTCGCAGCAGCGGATTGCTCGGCGTCTCGACCCAGAGGACGCGCGGCCTTCGCTCGCAGGCGGCCGCGAGCTGCGCCGGGTCCGTGAGGTCGGTGAAGGCGACGTCGAACAGACCCTTCGCGGCGAGCGCCGACATCACGCGATAGGTGCCGCCGTAGCAGTCGTGCGGCGCCACGAGCAGGTCACCGGGTCGGAGCAGCTGGAGCACCAGCGAGACCGCGGACATGCCGGATGATGTGACAACGGCCGCCGCGCCGTGCTCGAGCTCGGCGAGCGCATCGGCGAGCAGGTCGCGCGTGGGGTTGCCCGATCGCGTGTAGTCGTACGCCGGCTGGCAGTCGTAACCGTCGAACGCGAATGTCGAGGATAGATGGATCGGCGGCACGACGGCCCGGTGATGCCGGTCCGTGGCGATGCCCGCGCGCACGGCGGCGGTCGCAGACTGAGGCCGGTCATGTCCTCTCGCAGACTGAAGCTGGTCATATCCAGTCGCAGACTGAGGCGGCTCATGTCCAGTCGCAGACTGAGGCGGCTCATGGCCAGTGGTCCCCTCTCCCCCCTGGGGGAGAGGGTTGGGGTGAGGGGGTGCGCTCATCGTGCGGCCTCCGTGTCCAGAGCCTCGGTGAGGATGTTCGACACCACGGCAACCTCCTTCAGGAATGCGTCGTGTCCGTAGATGGAGTCGATCTCGATCACGTGAGCCCGCCGTCGCTTCGCCGTCTGGCCCGGTGTCGACGCTTGTGTGCCGAGCCTGGCGGCAAGCTCGCGCGCCTGCCACACCGGCACGAGCGGATCGTCCTTCACCACCGCGATCGTGATGTCGGCGGCGATGCGCTCGGGCTCGATGTCGTGCAGGTCGATGGATTCGGAGAGTCGGAGGAACGCTTCGGGCGAGAAGGTTTCGGCGAATCGGGTGCCGCAATGATCGAGATAATCTTCGACGGGGAACTGGACGACGGGCTCGAGTCGGCGAGGCGCGGTCGGGAAGCGCTCCGCGAACTCGTGCGCAGTTCGATAGGTCGTCATCGCGAGCGCTCGCGCGATGCGCAGCGCGTCCTCCGCGCGGCCCGTCTCGATCCCGAGCCGGACCACGCGCCGTTGTAGCGATCGCAGCGCGGTCGCCATCGGGTGCGAACGATGCGCGGCGCTGAAGATGACGGCGCGGTCGAATCGCTGCGGGAACAGCGCGGCGAACGCGAGCGCGACCATGCCGCCGTACGATGCGCCGATGACCGCCTTCGCGCGCGCAACGCCGAGATGGTCGAGCACCGCGGCGACGGCGCGCGCCTGATCCTTCGTGTCGACCACGGGGAACGGCTGCAACGTCGCGGGTCCGCTCGAGTCGCCCGCACCACCGAGCCAGTCGATGCCGAGCACACGATGCGTCCGCGTGTCGAGCGCGCGACCCTCGCCCGCGAGCACGTGCCACCAACCTGCCGCAATACCGTTCCCGGTTCCCGGTTCCCGGTTGCTGGTTGCCGGTGCCCGGTTGCCGGTGCCCGGTTCCCGGTTGCCGGTGCCCGGTTGCCGGTGCCCGGTTCGGGGTTCCGCGTTCCGGGTCGTGGGTTGCGGGCTGGGAGATCCGCGCTCAATGCTCGGCACCTGCTGGACACTGCTTCGCATACCGACGCAGGATGCTGTGACGTACCGGCTTGCCGAGATGCCGCCGAGCGCTATGACGAGCGGCGCATCGGCGGGCCCCGCGGCCGCCCACGCGATCTCACACTCCGCGATGCGGCCGCCGTGCTCCAACGCGAACGGCCGGTCCAGCCGCAGCACGCCTGCCTCGCACGGCACGCGGCCGGCGCCAGCAATGGCGGTGGCGGTGGTGGTGTCCCGGGCCGGCGGAACGGCGATGGTGGCGTCCGCGGCCGGCGGAACCGCACGGCATCTCCCTTCACCCCCGGACCGGGGGAGAGGGTCAGGGTGAGGGGGTTCTGGGCGGGTGTGCTGCACGGCCGTTACGGTCATGCGACACCTCCCGCGGCCAACGCGGCGCGGCGTAGTGGGGCGCCGTCGCGACTCGGCGCGAGGACGCGAGGATCATCGATTCGCGCGGTCGCGGGCCGCGCGCCGGCATGCTCGAGCTCGCGCAGCACGGACGCGAGCGCCAAGCCGTCGACGGGACCCACGGCGAGCCACGCGTCACCGCCGTTCGCGCCGAGCGGCACCGCGGGTAGCCC
>JBOHRM010000417.1:0-1976 GCA_050732715.1 Longimicrobiales bacterium | reverse complement strand
ACACCACGGGGGAGATAGGCGCTGAGCATGGTGCGGCGTTATCCTTCGAGCATCGGCGTGCCGAAGCGAGAGCTTCGGAGGGCGGCAGACCAGGCGTTTCCCCGTGAAGGAGAATGGATCATGAGGGGATTCCTCGACGAGGCCTTCGACGAAGGCGTGGAGCACGGGCTGAAGCAGGGCGCGGTGGCGACCGCGCAGGGACTACTTCTGGATGTTCTCGAGGTACGCTTCGGCGGCGCTCCGGACCCGATCGTCGCCCACATCCGCGAAACGCAAGATGTACAGGCGCTCAGCGCGTGGCACAGGATCGCGGCGACCTCCGACTCCATCGAGGACTTCGCCGCCGCGCTCAGCACGATCGCCGAGTAGCGCGAGGCGGTGAGGAAGTGATACTCATGAGCGAGAACCGCCGGCTGGTCCGACGGCCTTAGCCGGCGCGTTCCTTGTGATGCTGGTAGGCGCTCCAAATCTCGGACGCCGCATTGAGATACCGGAGCGGAGCGATCCCTTCCAACGAGCATGAGCCAGGTATTCTCGCCAGCTCGATCCACCGAACTGCTTGCCGACCGTGAATCGGCGTTCAGACGTCCGCTTCGAGGGCGAAGGTGTTGCCATCGGGATCATTGAACCAGGCGATACGACCGCCACCGGCACGGGCGGCGATCCCTTTGGCATCGGCCTCGAATGCGTCGTAGCGGGCGAACTCGACGCCCGCGGCCGTGAGCTCGTCGACGACTCGATCGATGTCATCGACGTACCAGATTGCCAGTGTCGCCTGTGACTTGCCTGCGGTGTCCGACTGGTACACATGCAACGACGTGTCACCACCACAACGATAGATTCGGCTGCCGTCCGCAATGTGGGCACTGGGCCCGCTCTGCAGGGCGCGCAGGCCGAGCTTGCCTTCGTAGAAAGCGATCGCCTTCCGAATGTCGGACACGGCGACGGAAGCACTGAGACGGTAATCGCTGAGGGACATAGCAGACTCTCTCGCACACACGGCCATTAGGGCAGAAGTTCGCGGTCCGGATCAGCCGCAGATCGGAATCGAGATCCATGGATCGCGCCCGAGAACCTGATCGCAGCGCACCCTCCTCGCAAGGCACGTCCGCGGACGCCCGCGTTCTGACTGCCGTGATCCGTCGCGATGGGCGCCATCTCGTCCGTCGTCGTCCGGCCGCTACGCGTACTGTCTGCTCGAGCACACCCGTGGACGGATATATCCGCGGCTCTTTCGCCCGTGGCGGCACGCGCCCCTTTCGCCGGCGTCCCCGGGGCTATCATGTTGTCACGACATCGCCTGAGAACCCGAACGCCACCCACGGACGGACGCTGTCATGACACGTTTCGCACGCGTCGCCATCGCGATCCTTCTCGTTCTGAGCGGCCGCCTCGCCGTCGCCGCGCAGGAGCGCGAGTACGACGAGGTCGTGCCCGACTCCGCCGAGACTGACGAAGGCCTCTTCGACGTGCACCGCGTCGGCGAGCGGCTGCTCTTCGAGATCCCGGACTCGCTGCTCGGGCGTGACATGGTGGTGATGAGCCGCTTTCACCGCACGCAAGCCGACTTCGCCGATGTGGGGGCGCTCATGGCGCCCAACCTCGTGGTGCGCTGGGAGCGGAGGGGCGACCGCGTCCTACTGCGGGCCACGTCGCACGCGGCGACCGCCGACGAGGGCTCCGCGGTGGGCCTCGCGGTGGAAAACGGCAGCTTCTCGCCGGTCCTCGCGGCGCTCGAGATCGCGGCGCGCGGTGACGACGCGTCCGTGGTCGACGTCACCGATCTCTACCTCGACGACACGCCCGCCTTCACGATGCCGCAGAACCAGCGGAGCTCGGAGAACGTGCGGGACTACGATCGCGACCGGAGCTGGCTCGAGTGGTCACGCAGCTTCCCGATCAACGTCGAGGTTCGCGTCGCTCAGACCTACGACGCCGACGCACCGCCCTCCGCCGGCCGCGGCGGAGCCCTTTCG
>JBOHRM010000416.1:0-5546 GCA_050732715.1 Longimicrobiales bacterium | reverse complement strand
CCGACGGGTCGCTCGTCTTGCCCTGCCTCGCCGGAGAACCGCTGGCGACCTTGCTGGAGGACCCGGAGCTCGATGCGTCGGTCCGCAAAACGGCCATCGAACGGGCGGTCGTCGCTCTCACCGAGCTCCATCGCCTGGGATTCACTCACGGCGACGCGATGGCCGAGAATGTGCTCGTCGACCTCGAGGCCGGCGTCGGCCACTGGTTCGACTTCGAGACTGTTCATGACCCGAGTCGCCCAATGGCCTGGCGACGTGCCGACGATGTGCGAGCACTGCTCGTCACCTGCCTGGTCCGAACCGTCCCCGAGAAGCACGCGGAGACGCTCCAGCTCATCCTGGATATCTACGCGGACGAAAGCGTCACTGCTCTTCTGGCCGCGAGCTTCATCTCCGTTTGGCGACGCCGGCTCACCTTCCACCTCGCCCAGGCGGGCTTGTCCTTTCAGGGTTTCCGGGAGATCGCATGGTTGCTGAGAGCGCGCCTCGGCGAATAGCGCGAGGTTGTTCTCGGCGAGCGGCCGATCGTTCGTCGCGTTGTCAAGATCGAAGATGTCCCCGAGATGCTCGCCGTTCTCGGCGATCTGTGTCAGTACGCTGTCGCCGTCCTGACTGTATTTCGATGGGATCAGACGATGCGTGTCCTGCTGCCGGATCAGCCGGACGTCGGGCAGCGTCACATGCCGCCGCGGCGAGCGTCGAGGAGACGCCTCACGGTCTGCATCGCGGGCAGGCCTCCCTTCATCATGTAAGCGAGCGGCGTCTGGCCACCGAAGATGCGGTTGCGGTTGGGCAGCTGGATCCAGGCATCGGCGTCCCACCCCGGCGTTTCGGCGGGCTATCGCCGTGGCCATTCGGTGCGGCTATTCGCTGCGCAGGGCCTCGAGCGCATCGGCGCGGGTGGCGCGGCGGGCCGGCACGATGCCGGAGAGGGTGGCCACGGCCACCAGGATGACGACCATGCCGGCGATCGTGGCCGGATCCACAGGGCTCACGCCGAAGAGCATGGAGCGCAGCAGCCGAGTCGTCGCGAGCGCGGCGGCGAGTCCGATGCCGATGCCGGCGCCGGCGAGGAGGAGCGTGCGTCCGAGCACGAGATGGCGTACGCGGACGGGGCTCGCGCCCAGCGCGATACGGATGCCGAACTCGCGCGTCCGTTCCGCGACGGAGTGCGCGAGCACGCCGTAGATGCCGAGCGCGGCCAGGATCAGCGCCGCGATCCCGAAGCCGGCCAGCACCTGCAGCGTGAAGCGGCGCGGCGAGAGCGTCCGGTCCAGCGTCGCCTCGAGCGTCCAGAACTCACGCGTCGGCATCGCCGGATCCACGTCGGCCATTGTGCGGGACACGGCGCCGGTCAACGCTTCGACGGGCAACCGCGAACGGACCACCATATCCATCGTGCCGAAGTTGGGGTTCTGAGCGAGCGGAAAGTAGATCTGAATGCCGGGGTCGTCCTCCGGAGACACGTGGCGGACATCGGCCACGATGCCGATGATTTCCCGCTCCCAATCGGCACCCATTGTGACGATGCGCTGACCGATGGCATCGCGCCCCGGGAACAGGCGCGCCGCCGCGGTTTCGTTCAGGAGAATCACGGGCCGGCTCCTGCGGTCGTCCGCCTCGGTAAAGGCGCGCCCTCTCCGCACAGGGATCCGGAGCGTCTCCAGATAACCCGGATCGATGATGTGCGGAAAGGACGTTTCGACTTCGTCCTTCTCGGGCGGGCCGACGATGCGGTAGGACGCCGTGCGGTTCCGGCCGAGCGGAAGCGCGTCGATGAGGCCGACGCGGTCGACGCCGGGCACGGCCGCGACGCGGGCCGCGAGCTCGCGGTAGAACGTGGTCCGCTCCTCGATCGCTCGGAGCTCCGGGTAATCGCCGAAGAAGTCCAGTCCCGGATTGATCTGCCACGCCACCGCGTTCTCCGACTCGAAACCCAGCTCGACGTCGAGCACCGCCTGAAAGCTGCGCAGCAGCAGCCCGGCGGCCACGAGCAGCGTGAAGGTCACCCCGATCTCCGCGACGACGAGGGCTTCGCGCAGACGGCGCCCCGCACGATGCCCGCTGATCCCGCGCGCCGAGGACTTCAGGACCGCCGATTCGCTGCCCTCCGCGAGCTGCAGCGCGGGCGCGAGCCCGGCGGCCAGCCCCGCCAGCAGCGCCGACAGGACGGCGACCAGGAGCGCCGAACCATTCACGCCGACGCGCTCCAGCAGCGGAATCGCCAGCGCCGATGACGCCGTGACGAAGTCGGTGGCCAGCACGGCGAGCAGAACGCCGACCGCGGCACCGGGCAGCGCCAGCAGGATCGTCTCCACGAAAACCTGTCTCAGCACACGGCCGCGCGTGGCGCCCAGCGCCTTCCGGATCGCGACGTCGCGCATGCGCGACGGGCTGCGCACCAGCAGCACGTTGGCCACGTTGAAGCAGACGATCAGCATGACCGCCCCAGCCGCCAGGATCAGCAGCATAAGGGCGGGAAGGAACGGACCCGCGACCTGCTCGTGCAGCGGCATCACCCGCAGCGGATCCAGGCCCCACCGGCCCGGATCTTCCGCCTGCAACGTCCGGACGAGATCCTCCAGCTCCCGGTCCGCCGCCTCCAACGATATGCCCTCCCTCAGACGGCCGATGAAGAACAGCTCGCTGCCCTGGTAGCCTGTCCGCGCGTCTACGGATATCACGAACGGCAGCAGGAAGTCCACTCGGCGGCCCGGTGTGAACAGCGAAGCGAAATCGAAGGTTGGTGGCAGCACGCCCACCACCGTCCGCGGCACGTCGTTCAAAGTGATGCGCTTGCCCACGATGCTGCGGTCTCCGGCGAAGCGGCGCCGCCAGAACCCGTGCGAGAGGAGCACCGCCCGCAGACCGCCGTGGAGGCCTTCCTCGACCGTGAAGCTCCGCCCGACAAGAGGGCGAACGCCGAGCACGTCCAGGAAATCGTGCGTCACGCGCACACCCAACAGCCGCTCGGGCGCGGCAGCGCCTTCCAGCGTGTAGGCGGTCTCCGACGAAAAGGCGTCGTAGCCGGCCATGCTCGCGAACGTCCGGCTCCGCTCCCGGAAGTCCGGGAGGTTGATCGCCCGCGACGTCACGCTCGACAGGCTGCTCCCCTCACCCGCCCGTTCTATCCAAACCAGCCGTTCCGGCTCCTCCATCGGCAACGGCGACAGCATCAGCGGCCGCAGCACGCTGAACACCGACGTTGTTGCGCCTACGCCGAGACCGATCACCAGCGCGATCATCACGAACAACCCCGGCGACCGGCGGATCGACTGCAGCGCCAGCCGCGCATCATCTCGCAGACCGGTCACCGTGATCACGTTACACACACCGAACCCCCTTCGGGCTATGGACGAAACGGCGTAGGCGAGGCGCGCGATGATCAGCAGCACCACCTCGCGGCGGTACCAGATGCCGGCCGACAGCGCTCCGCGCATTCGTGCGCGGCGTACGTAGTCCTCGTGGAGGTCGCCGAGGATCGCGGCGCACGCAGGGTCGTTCCGCAGCGCGCGCCCGAGGAGGCGTGCGGTGCGCGCAGGCGGGCGGGCGATCATAGCGGGTCGAGGATCGGGCCGAGCCCTTCCATGAAGGTCGCGAGGACGTCCCGCGTGCTCCGGACCGCTTCCACGCCGGCTTCCGTCACCCAAAGACGGCGCATGGGATGGCCGCCCCGCTCAGGGACCTCGCTGGGAACCACATCCCACGCCACGAACCCCTTCTCGGTCAGCCGGTCCAACGTACGGTAGAGCGCCCCCCGCGTGACCGCGCGACCCGCGTTCTCCTCGAGGTCGGCACGGACCTGGTTCGCGTATGGCGTCCTGCGCTGCCGCAGAATCGAGAGCAGCACCAGCAACTCGAATTCACCGAGCTTCGACATTGCGTCCCCGTGGAGGTCACGATCGCGCGTAATATACTTTTTATACTTCGCGGCGCAAGAGCTACGGGGGCGCCAACCGTCGGCCGCCCAGAGAAGACACTGGTCCTGATCCTGGGCGCGGTGGCGTTCTCTGTCGCGGGACAGCGCTTTCTAACGAACTGACCGGCCTCACCTACGTGCTCATCCCGCTGGCCAGCGTTTACGTCTTCGGGCAACGGCAACGGCAACGTCCCAAACCGACTATTCTGGTGCCCCACCTTACCAGTTCAATTGCACGCCATGGAAGCCATCCTGGCGTGGCCGCCAATTCTCTGAGTCTGCCGTGCTCTTGTGCTATTGGTGCTCGCGGGCGCATTCGTCTTGGTATCGGGATTGTTGATCTGGCTCCTGCGTCCGGCGAACCTCCGCGGGCTTATAGCAGGCGATGTTCCCTTGCGGGTTTCAGGGGTAAGCTCACGTTCATGGGACAGGCGTTCGAAGCGAATGCTGACCTGGATTCCCGGCGGGATGAACAGCTCGCGGCACTCGAATGTCGCCTGGGAAATCTCATCGACGTGGTCGGCGAACACGGCATCGCACTCGAGGGGACGCTAGTCAGAAGCCAGGAGAGCGGCAATGGCGAAAGTGAATAAGGACAGGCTACATCTCGACCGTGAGCTCATGCGCCGTGAACGGGAGCGTTTTCGAGAGGGCCGAGCGAGAGAAAGCCCAGATTCGTGAACGGCTCGAACAGCTGAGGCAGCAGCACAAAGACAAGTGAACGCGGCATGACACCGTCCGGCGACAGAACTCCGATCCATTGCCGACGCGGCCACGGATTCTGACACGGGATTTTGACACCCGCCTGATCCTGAAATGTGAGCCGGATCGCTCGGTTGAAGCCGCAAACCGCGATGCATCCGAGCGAGTGCATGGCATTTCCTCGAGTCGAGAGAACAGGAGCAGCCCTGATCGCCGCCGCGTGCCCTTTGACGGGACCAACGATAGACCGGGAAGTGCACACGCGAGTATGCGTCATTCGCGGATCGCCGGGGAGCGCGTGATCGTGCGGATCGCCACGGGCCAGTTCAAGCCGGTCTGATCCGACGGGTCGAGCTCGGAATTCGCTCGCAGGCAGTGGCGACTCGGGCACCAACTGCATTACGCGGGAACCTGTTCGCCGTTCATCTTGATGGCGCGCGCAACACTCCGGCGCCGCCCCAACAGTCACGAATTCAACGCCGCCATGAGCGAGCGCCAACGCCGCGTCTGAAGTGCGGTGGTGTGGTGTGGGCCGCCGAGTCGTCGGTTGGAAAGTCGGCCCATCCAGCCATTGACGGGTTTTCCAGAGGCGCTCCGGTCGAGGTCGTCGTCCACGTCGACGCCGAGACGCTGTCGAGTGAGGGTGTGGTCGGCCGCGCCGCGTTGGAGGACGGGACGAACGTTTCACCTGAAGCGTGCCGAAGGCTCACATGCGACGCGAGCGTGGTCCACGTGACGCGTGGGAAGGCAGGCTCGGTTCTCGATGTCGGGCGCAAGACGCGCACGATCTCGCCCGCGCTGCGTCGCGCCCTCGAGGTCCGCGACCGCGGCTGTCGCTTTCCCGGGTGCGAGCTGCGTTTCACGGACGCCCATCACCTGCGGCACTGGGCGGACGGCGGCGAGACGAGTCTCAGGAACTGCTGTT
>JBOHRM010000415.1:0-2494 GCA_050732715.1 Longimicrobiales bacterium | reverse complement strand
GGTGAACTGGACTTCGCAGACGTCGTTCGGCCGATCATGGACCGATATCTCTGCAGCCTACCCATCCAGGTCTACATCTATGCCCCGCACCCGCGGCGTGAGCCGCCCGAACACCGACAGGCAGATGAGACCGCGCGCTGGCTACGATCGACGCCCGCCGACCTTTCGTTCGATGAGGTCTGGAACGACCTCATGATTGGGTTCCGTCAGCGTGAGCAGCTGGAGACGATCGCCAGGAGTACGCCGTTCGAAGCCCAGTACGTTCCCGAGGCGGATGCCGTGCGTTTCTGGACTCCGGGTCGAACGGTTCTGCTACAGCGGGAAGAGTTTGCCGACGCGTGGCAACAGCTCCGCGCGTTCGGATTCCTGACCACCCAAGCCGTGCCGGCGCACCGTGCGCGGCTCGCGGCCTACATGTTCCCTGCCCTGAGCCGACTGCCCTATGTGCGTTCCGTGACCATGAGCGAGGATTTCGAAACGTTCACGCACAACCCGCGGATCGCGCTTCAGCTTGTCCCACCCGCGGCCGTCGATCTTCCGCAGCACGAACTCGAACTCGCGTAAGGCACCCGGTTCGTGAAACCGGACGCCGACGAGATACTGGCATTCATCGACCGCCTTGGCCGAGAGCGGTGGCTCGGGCAGCAACGGCGAAAATGGCCATTTCACCTCTACCATTACACTGATGTCAGCAACGCAGCCAGCATCATCCGACACGGCTGCCTCTACAGTCGGAGTGGATGCGGCACACACGATGTAACGTTCTCCGACGCGGCCGATCAGCTGGTCATTGGTCATGCGCCGTGGGCGCACGCGTACGTCAGGCTTTATTTCGCGCCACGAACACCGACACAATACTGGATGGAAGGGATTCGGCCTTCAGCCAACCGTCGAAACAACGCGCACTGCCCGGTCCCAGTCTTCTTCGTCTTCGACTCGAAAGCTCTGCTTGTCCGTGACGGATGCAAATACACTAATGGCAACCTGTCCTCCGCCTATAGCGTAACCGGTTCGACCGCTCAGTTCCTATCGAGCTTGCCCTTCCACGACATCTATCACCGTGGCCCCATCCTCGGTCGTAAACCGGAGATCATCTCGGCCAGGTGCGCTGAGGTTCTGTTCGAGAGCCAGCTCGATCTGCAGCATCTAACGAGCATCGTTTGCCGATCCGGGCCGGAACGCGAGATGTTGCTTTACGTCATCGGCCGCGAGCTGGCGTCCCGATGGAAAAAACGGATCCGCCTCGAACAGCCGGGCGAAGTATTGTTCGAGCGAAGGTGGTTCTACGTGAAGGAGGTAACTGCGTTCGGCACCCGATTGCATATCCAGTTCAACCGGTCACTGGGTGAGCACGAGCGCAGCGTCATACTGCATGATCGAAATGTACGGTCGGGCTTGCGTCGCGTCACCGCAGCGCAGAACCATGAGATATATGCCCTGCCGCGGTCGGCGGACCGATTGGCGATTCAGATCCAACTCCTGGGTTGCACCGCCTACGAAGGGGCGCTGACCGAGCGGGAAGTGTTCTAGCCGCGGTGTTCTGAGCCGGGGCGTGACCGGTTGACGAACTGGCGCCGCTCGCGCCACTCCTCGCCGAGCATCGCCACCATGCCCGCCCCGTAGTGCCGCCGGAGCCCGCGGGGCAGAATCACGAGCGCGCGCCCGCAAGACATGCCCGCAAGGCTTGCGCTGAGCAGCGACAAGGCATATAGTCACAGCGTGACTCAACATCGACCCGCACCACCCGAATCCCTCGCCGAGTTCGAGCTGCTCGTGATGCTCGCGGCCGTGCGGCTGGGCGCCGAGGAGGCGTACACCGTCTCGATCGCGGACGACATCGAGCGAAGGACAGGACGCAGGGTGAGGCGTGCGAACGTCTACACGACGCTGCAACGGCTGGAGGCGAAGGGACTCGTGTCGACACGACTGGGCGCTCCGCGGCCGGAACGCGGAGGAAGGCCGCGGCGGCTCGTCAAGGTCGCGCCCATCGGCCTGGCGGCGGTTCGGGCGACGACCGGCGCGATCCAGGCGATGGTTAGCGACCTCGGCAGCATCCTCGAAGAGGCCAGATGAGCACGCCGAGGTGGGCAGCTGTGCTGCTGCGGAGCCTGGCTCCTCCCGGCCGGGCCGAGGATGTCGTCGGCGATCTCGAGGAATCGCACCGTCGTCGTCTCCGACACCGGGGTCGGTTGGCCGCGGAGCTCCTGACCGCGCTGGAAGCGCTGGACATCGCGATGGCGCTCCTGCGAGAACGGGCCGGCCGGTGGCGCCGATTCCGTCACGGTCCTGGAGTGGAGGCCAAGTTGACGCGACGCGGCCGGAGCGGACTGGGCATCTCATGGCTCGACCTCAAGTTGGGCTTTCGGATGCTGGTCAAGTATCCGGGCTTGACGCTCGTCGGCGGCCTCGCGATGGCGTTCGCCATCTGTGTCGGTGCCGGTACGTTCGCGTTCCTCAATCTGCTGGTCAGCCCGACGCTGCCGCTGGACCACGG
>JBOHRM010000414.1:0-6097 GCA_050732715.1 Longimicrobiales bacterium | reverse complement strand
GAAGCGGAGCACGGCACGTTCTTCGGCGCCGGCGGCGGGATCGACGTCGCCACGCCCGTCGGCCCGCTTCGACTCAGCCTGGGCTACAAGCTGAACCCATCACCGTTCGACCTGAGACGTCCCGCCGACGTGCTCGAAGCGATCCTCGACAGTCGACCGCTCGAGACGGCGCCGGTCCGGCCGCTCCAACGGCTGCACCTTCACCTCTCGATCGGCCAGTCGTTCTGAACAGAAACGGGTTGCAAGTTGCGGGTTCCGAGTCGCGAGGTGCCCGCCACCGCCCGTTGCAGGATCGTTGGGCCGCGGCGGCATGGAGAACCGACCCGCACCAATCGGCGGTGACCCCCAGGGCCGAGAGCGCTTACTCGAACAGAACGACCTGCTCCTTCAGCAACCGGACCGCCAGATCGACCACGGCGAGATGCGTTCGGAAGCTCAGGAAGCACGATCTGAGCATGAACCGACCATCGATCGTCGTCGACGATAGGAACAGCTCGCCGTCATCGCGGAGCCTGGCGATGATCCGCTGATTCATGCGGTCCGTCTCCTCCGGAGTCGCACCCGGCGGCGCCCACCGGAACGGCACGATCGAGAGGTCCGGGGCCGGGCCTACCTCGAATCCGGCCGCTGCGATCTCACGGTGGAAATAGCGGGCGAGCAGTAGCTTCTCCTCGAGAGCGGCGCGGAACGCGGACGTTCCGATTACCACGAGCGGCAACCAAACCTTGAGCGCCCGAAACGGCTTCGTCAGCTCCGGCGAGACGTCCGCTGGCGACGGATCCGAAACCATCTCCATGGCGTCCTGCAGGTAACTACCCGTCGCCCCGTGCGTCACGAGAAGCGACCGGATGTCTCGGACCAGCACCATCCCGGCGCCCCACGGAAGGAAGAGGCTCTTGTGCGGGTCGAGCACCACGCTGTCCGAGCGCTCGATCCCCGCCAGCACCCGCCGGCCGTGATCGGCCAGAACGAAGAACCCACCGTACGCGGCGTCGACGTGGAACCAGCAACGCTCCCGCTCGGCAACATCAGACAGCGCCTCGAGCGGGTCGACGGCGCCGGTGTCCGTCGTGCCCGCCGTCGCGACGACCAGCCACGGCCGCAGCCCGCACCCTCGATCCGCCGCGATCGTGTCGGCCAGTGCGTCGGGGCGCATCCGATATCGCTCGTCCATCGGCACACGGCGCACCGGCGCACCCGCCATACCCGCGATGCGGAGTGCCTTCTCGATACAGTGATGGGCCTGCTCGGTGGTATAGACCACCGCGGAATCGAAATCCGTGGCCCTCAGGCGATGCGCGTCGCGCGCGGCCGTGATCGCCGAGAGCGTGGCGAGGCTACCGCCCGACGCGATGTGGCCGCCGGCCGACGGCGGGTAGCCGACGACGTCGGCCGCCCAGCGCACCACCGCGTTCTCCATTCGAACGGGACCCGGCCCTGTGGCGGCAAGCCCCGCGAACTTGTTCGACGCCGCGGCGAAGTAGTCGGCCAGTGCGGCATGATAGAGGCCGCCGCCCGTGATGTACGCAAGATGCCGAGGCGATGCTGGGTTCCCGCCCGGCCTGAGCACTTCACGCTCGAGCATCTCGGCAGCCGATTCAACCGCTATCCCACCCTCCGTGATGGCGTCCGGAAGGCCACCGCGATCATCGCGACGGAATGCCGGCAGCGTGTCGAGCCCTGAGAGAAAACCCTCGACCACCGCGTCGATCGCAACGTGGATTCGTCGCCGCTCCACTTCCCCGGGGTCCAACGCCGCCGCCGCCGTCTCGAGAGCCCGAATGCGGCCGACGAGCCCGTCTCGAGACGAGGCCTCGGCCGGTGTGACGGGAACGGCAGGCTCCAGAATCGACTCGTGTAAGCTCATGCGGTCTACTCGTTCGGATATTCGCGCTCCAGCCGCGCTCCAATCGCCAGCCGGCTCCAGCAATGGATCGTAGCGCTCCCCGCCCGACACAGGCCAGAGTGTGAACCATCCTGGTTCTGCGGCTGCGCGCCGTTGTCGTCGAATCGCGCGTCACGGACGAGCGCGCCTCGCCGTCAGCGCGCGAAGTACGCCTCGGACGTGCGCGCACCGTCGCGGCACGTCGGCCAGGTTTGCGGCCTGCCGCCGCGCCCCGTGCCGGGCACGCGGCGCTCCCGCGGCACACTGTTCGGGTCCTCCGAAGCGAGATAGGCAAGCATCGCCGTGAGCGTCGCGTTGTTCTTCAGGTCGTCGATGACCACTTTGTCGAACGTGTCACGGTTCGTGTGCCACGTGTAGGTGCCGTAGCCCCAGCTAAGTGCGCCCAGCCCGAACGCCGGTGCGCCCGAGCACGCGAACGACGCGTGATCCGACCCGCCGCCCGCCGGCGAGCCGGGGATCATCAGCTGGATGTGCTCGGAGATCTCGGTTGGAAGGCGAGTGACCCAGTCACCGAAGTGCGCGGCAGCACCCGTGAGCCCGCCCATGCCGATTCGCACCACGCGCCCCGTGCCGTTGTCCTGATTGAAGAGCGCCTGCAGTCCTTCGACCACCTCAGGGTTGTCGTGCGCGAACGCACGAGACCCGTTCAGCCCCTGCTCCTCGCCGCTCCAGTGGCCGACCAGGATCGTGCGCCGCGGTTCCGGATAGGCCAGCTTCAGGATGCGCATCGCCTCGAGCATCGTGATCGTGCCCGTGCCGTTGTCCGTCGCGCCCGACGACGACTCCCACGAATCGAAATGCGCCGACAATACGATGTACTCGTCCGGCAGCTCGCGGCCACGCAGCTCCGCGATCGTGTTGAACACCGGGACCTCGCCCAGATACTCGGCGTCGGCGCTGACCCGGACACGCGGGCCCTGGCCGCTCCTCGCCAGGCGGAAAACCAGCCCGTAATCCTCGCAGCTCAGGTCGAGCGTCGGTATGCGACGCAGCGGCGTGCCGAAGACCTTGTTCACACCGTAGTCGTTCGACCAGTTCGAATGCAGCACGCCGATCGCGCCGGCTTCCTCGAGGCGCGCGCGGATTCCATTCGTGCCGATGGACTCCGCGCCCTCGCCGCGCCACACGGTCCAACGGCCGCGCGCCTCGTCGCGATCCTGCTGCATGCGCTCGAACGACGCCGCCAGCGCATACTCCTCCCACTGTGAATCCGGGCGACACGTGGGCTGCGCGAGATCGGCGGCGACGAACTTGCCCGCCGCCTCCGGCAACCACGCCTCGAACTCGCTCGGGCTCGAGAATTCCGGCAGCGCGACCACGGGGCCCTCGACAGGCCCATCAGTGCCCGCGCTCCACGCGAGCATCGTCCCCTCGAGACTACGCACCCGCGGCGAGGTCAGTGCGATGTCCGTGGTCCCGCGCCGCCAGCCGAGCCACGTCCCGTACTGCGCGTTGCGCGCGGGTATGCCCCAGCTCTCATAGGTGCGGACGAGCCAGTCGCTGCCGGCCTGGATGCCTGGCGAACCGGTGAGCCGCGGACCGATCGAGTCGAGCAGCACCTGCGCCAGCCGAGCCGCCTGCGATTCTTCCATCCCGAGCTGCCACATGCGCTGGATTACCGGATCGTCGGTCGGAAACGTCTGCGCAGACGCGGGCGCCGCCGTCACGAGCGCGATCGCCATCGCCACCGTCATCGGTCGTCGGATCATGACCAGCTCCTGTCGGGGTTGACCGTCACAGCCCATCGCTCGGTGAGCCACAAAGATGCGTGCCGGCCCGCGCTGGACAAGATCGGCCGCCAGCCCAGCCCACGCGCCCGCAGCCGGAGGACAGTGCAACTCGCAACCCGCAACCCGCCAACCGCCACCCGCAAACCGCCAACCCGAGTTCCGTTTTCAGTCGAGCATGTCGCGGACTTCGGCGACGCGCCGCCGGCTGACTCGCAGCCGCGTGCCGTCGGCAAGCGTCACGTAGGCCGCGCCGTCGGCCTCACGCACGAAGCGCTCGATCTGCTCGAGGTTGACGAGGTCGGCACGGCTGGTGCGCGCGAACCGGCCGGCCGTCCGCGCATCCAGCTCGGCCATGGTGTAGTCCGTGTGGAACCGCGCCCCCTCGACGTGCGCCTCGGTGCGTCCATGAGCCGCGGTGAAGCGAACGATATCCGCCAGCGGCACCAGGCGGTGGCCCACGTCTTCGCGCACGAGCAGCCGCAGCTTCGGCGCGGCGGCGCCCGCGCTCGATGTTACGGCGGACTGGATCCGGCTCAGCAGTCCGGCGGGCAACGCCGGCAGCCCGCTCGCGTCGAGCCGCTTGCGCGCGCGCTCCAAGGCCTGACGCAGCCGTTGCAGTGCGACCGGCTTCACGACGTAATCGAGCGCCTCGTGTTCGAATGCGCGCAGCGCGAACTCGTCGTGCGCGGTCTGGAAGATGATGAGCGGGCGCGGCTCCGGGAGGTGCCGAACCACGTCGAAGCCGTCCACCTCCGGCATCGCGATGTCGAGCAGCAATACGTCCGGATTGCGCTCGCGCGTGAGCGCCAGCGCTTCGACGCCGTTCGCGGCGTCGCCCACGACCTCGACATCCAGCTCCTCGAGCATGACGTGCAGCCGCCGGCGAGCGGCCGCCTCATCATCCACGATCAGGACCCGCATCATTCGGATTCCTCCGCCGGCAGCTCGATCACTACCCGTGCGCCGCCGTCGCCTGGCCCCACCGTCAGCTTCGCGCGTTCGCCGTAAATCGTATCGAGGCGACGTCGCAGGTTGCCGAGCCCGGTGCCCTCCTCGTACCGGCGAGGAAAGCCCGGCCCGTCATCTTCAACGGCCAGCCTCAATCGGCCATTCGAGCGCTCCGCCACAATGCGCAGCTCGCCGCCGTCGAGCCGCGTGTTGACCGCGTACTTGAGCGCGTTCTCGACCAGCGGTTGGAACGTCATCGTCGGCAACTTCAACACACGCGTCCGCTCGTCGACCGACCATCGGACCGCCAGCCGCTCGCCGAGTCGCTCCTGCTCGATCCCGAGATAGGACCGAACGTAATCGACCTCGTCCTCCAACGTCGAAAACGTCCGGCGCGACCGGTCCAGCGTGCGCCGCAGCATCCCCGACAGATGCTCGACCGTGCGCTCCGCCGCCCCCGCATCGCTCCGCGCCAGCGCGGCGACCGTGTTCAGCGTGTTGAAGAGGAAGTGCGGGTTCATCTGCGCCTGAAGCGCCGACAGCTCGGCCTCGACCGCCTGCGCCCGCGCCGCAGCAGCCGCCTCCGCCTGCTCGCGCGCGTGGTCGTACAAAAATCGCGTCGTACGCGTCACCATGCGCCAGGACATCACGAGCAACCCGCCATACACCGCGGCGGGCACGAGCAACAGCGGACCCTTCACCAATGCGCGCAAAAGCACGAGCGTAATCGCCGCACCCACCAATGCGCCGGCTAGAACGCCGAGCGGCGGCAGAGCCAGCAGCGACTGTGTAACCGCGCGCGGCCGCTCGAAGCGCAGCGCCCTGAGATCGTTGCATCCGTGTTGGTCGCTCGCCGAGTGCAGCAGATAGCCCAACCCCACGGCCACCATCCCGATGCTGCCCAGGATCACACCCAGCGAGACCAGCAGCTCCTGAGGATCCGTCAGCGCCGATAAATCGGTACCGATCACCCCAATGATCAAGATCAGCGCGCTCAGCACGTATACGGCAACACCAACCTTCGTTCGCCGAGGGGACGCCATCATCACCCGCTTCACGACGCGCCAGGTCCAGTCCGGCGCCACTGTCGGCTCCGTACTCATGCACTCTCCTTTCACGCGTGATTCACCGCGGCCACTCGCGGCACCGGCGCCGGGCAGAAACCGAGCAATACCTTGGCTCCATCCGCACCGCGTCAACACCTCGAGCCGCGAACGGCGCGTTTTCCGAGCTGAACGGTGAGCGGCGCGACCGTGCCGGTCGCCCCGATCGAAACACCCATCGACTTCGTGCTCAAGGTCCGAAGTACGCTAACGTATTGAGTGACAATGAGAAACCGGGCGATGCCGCGATCTGGCACCCGGTTCACGATGGCACCTTTCGAGCGCCCAACGGGGCGCTCGGAGGTCCCCAGCGCGACGCTCGTGGCCGCTGCTTTGGGTTCTGTCGCGAAAGGGTCCGTATTTGACCACCTACGTGGAGTTCGCGACCTGTCGCTCTCCGAGCGTCGCGG